>JBDLJX010000064.1:0-14588 GCA_039714155.1 Pseudomonadota bacterium
CCCTGGATCTGCTTGGCCGGGACGTTGTCATTGGCGTTCGGATTGGATGCCGGCCACTCCGCGTGGGTACTGCCGTGGCAGGCCTCGCAGAACAGTCCACCGTGACCATTGCTGACCCGATACAGTTTCGGGTTGCCGACGGCACCCGGATCGCCGGGCAAATCATCCACCGTGACCACGTTCTCCGCGAAGGCCTTGTTGGTCGGCACGATCGGCGTGGCCTTGGGATCGTTGGTCCGGTAGGCCGCCAGCAGGCGGATGCCGTCCGTGTTGCCCAGTGTGTCGGTCGGGCTTACCAGCACGTTCGGGTCACCCGCCAGGTTGTCGTTGGCATAGCCGGTGTGGCAGGAGCCGCAGCCCGGTTCATTGGCCCACGGCACACGTGGTAACGCCGGATTGGTGTAGAAGTCCGGCCCCAGTTCGAATGCACCGGGATTGGCCAAGGTAACATTACGGGTAAAGTCATCCCCGACATCCTGCATCTGCCCGTGGCAGTCCTGACAGACCAGGCCGCCGTTGGCCATGGCGCCACGCATGCACTGGGTGCGCTTGCCCGGGTGGCACAGGTAGCAGGTTTCTTCCAGGATAGTCTGGGTAGTGCCCGGGTCGCGCCGGTTGCCCTGGCCATCGATGGCCGGCGGCATAATCGGGATCAGCAGATTGTTCGCATCGTAACCAAGATCGCCCGGGGACAGCCCGTTGATGTCAACCGAGCCATGATGACTGTGCATCACGTTGGACATGGACTTGTGCTTGACCTGATCGCGGCCGTTGGCGAAGCTCATGGGTGGTCCTTCCAACGGGCCGAGCTGGGCCAGATCAAGCGCCGGGGTGTAGTGACAGGTCTGGCAGACCACCGGATCGCTGGACTGGCCGGTAGCTGGATCGAAACCCGCGTCCAGGGTCGTATCATGCTTCAGGTCATGCAGGCGCAGGAGGTTAATGTCACTGGCCCACTCGACGGCGACCTCGAACGGTACACTATCGGTTATCAAGTCATCGTAGAGCGGATCGTCAAGCGTCGCTGCCGGTGACGGATTCCCGCCCACGCCGTCGAGTTTGGTAACCGCAATGCCCGTACCCACATCGGCCGAGTGACAGGCCTGGCACTCCGCCTCACCGGAGATCGGCATGACGATGTCAACGGCCGCAACAGGCGTGCCGTTCACTTCTGCATGGACCTTCACCAGCGGATAGGGGTTCTCGCGGCCGAAGTCGTCGAAGGCCGAGATCGGCGTGCCGGCCGCCTCGAACAGGTTCACATCGGCCGTATAACCGAACGGGAAGTTGATAAAGAACGGCAGGGTACCGATGTGTTCATGAAATACCTGTGGGTCGTTGGTAACGTAGGGCTCGAACACCATAGTAGTATTATTGAAACTCGGCATAAACTGCTGGCTGGCGCCCAATGCCTCGTCACCGGTACCGGGTATGCCATCATCACCCAGATAGAGCAAAGTGGTGTCGGGCATCGGCAGACCGACATCGGTGGTGACAAAGAAGGGTATCCCGGCAAGCGGCGTCAGTGGAATTGGAATATTCCCAAAAGGATCCTCATACGGGTAGAAAGGATCATAGGCACCTTGAAGTACGGTATCCCAGAAGTTGGTCTTGTACACGGTACCGTCAGCCGCGACGGATGACAGGGCCTGTCCGCCGGCGACCTTCGACGGGGCCGGGTCGTTGGGGTTGGAGGCCGCGGAGTAGAAGATTTCGACATTATCTCCTTCATCCAGTATCCGTGGCGGTCCGCCATTACCACGGAGGATGAGCTGCGAGTGCAGCACATTGAACGGTGGCAGGACACTGGAGATGCGGGTATCCAGGTCGCCGCAGTGCATGCCGAGGTCGTTAATCGCGACAATCGCGTAATCGGGGTTCGGCAGATAAGCCGACAGGTCGAGTTCGCTGACCGCGCTGCCGGGTACGGGGAAGCCGTTGGCGCTGGTGGAGTTGATGGAGACCTCGCCCGTGGCGTTCACACCGATGGTCACGATTGCCACATTGGAGGTGCTCCCCGCATCGTTGGCGGTGTAGGTGAAGCTGTCCTGGCCACTGAAACCACCATTCGGCGTGTAATCGAACGACCCGTCACCGTTCAGCACCAGTATGCCACTGGCGACATCGGTATCGAGAATCGCGGTCATCGGGTCGCCATCCGGATCATTGTCATTGCCGAGCACGCCGGGGGCGGCAATGACCAGTTGGGTATCCTGTTGTGTATTGTACTCGTCGTTCTGGGCAACCGGCGGGTTGTTGTTACCACTAACCGTGACGGTGCGGGTGTCCGAACAGGACTTGGGGTTCTTGTTGCTATCGTTCGCATCCATGGTAGCCGTGAAGGTGCCGGCGGCGGCATAGCTGACATCGTATTGCTGGGTCTGGTCGCCGCTATTTGCCAGATTCTCGTTGGCGCCGGCGGGTATGCCGCCCTCGAATGTCAGGGTAACCACGTAGGGTGGTGTGCCGCCGCTGACGGTGCCCTGGAATATCTCCGAGCCACCGGTGACCACCGAAACCGGGTCGTTCTGGGGCAGGTTGAAGGTGCATGTGGGCGGGCCTGCTGCAAATGCGCCGGTCGTTGTCAGCAGCAGGGTTGCCAGTACGCCGGTCATGGACTTCATGATGCATACCGGGAATTGGAAAAATCGGTTACTGGTCATTGCGTCTACCCCCAATAGTTCAGACTGTTCGTTTTTATCCTGACTTGCAGTTACTCAAACTCAGGTAACCGATCCATGCGCATCGCGTTTACTTATCAAAGTAGTAGGCAACAACCATGCCACCCGTTAAAAATTTCCCAGGTTCTTGTATTACAGTCCCGGTTCATATTCACGCAGATGCGGAGGTGCGATTTCTTACTGACAGCATGACATCAATGTCATGACGCCATGACAAAGAAGTCAGCTAAAAATCAGCTACCGTCAGAAACAGTCCAGCTGCCGATGAATCATTGGCGCGATCGCGCTAATGGAAAAACAACATTTACAGGCAGATACTCACGAATCCGACTGCGTAACATCTGAAAAGACTTCACGTGCGGTGCCGGCAGCGGCTTCCAGGGCATGGCGCCGGGACTCATAAAGATTCCTGGCACCTTTTTCAGATAAAAAAGCCCGCTCCGAAGAGCGGGCTGTCGCCCGGTTGAGTGGGATATTACCGGACTGGAAAGTGGAACCTCTTCGCAATATTTCTTGTCGGCGCAGTCGGTCTTGCCATCCAGGTAATGCAATGACTGTTCCAACCGGGTTTCCGGTGGCCAAACCGTTGATCTTCTGATTAGAGGCCCATGAACAACCAGCATTGTCGTGACAACAATGTCAGACCCGGTCTGACAAAACAGCATGGACTGTGACATTGTTGCAGTAATGGTGGCACGGGAGAGATGCAGGATGTGTTTCGTGTGATCGGCGCCCAGCCCATGAATGTAATTGATGCAGCAATCAACAAGGCGCTGAATCAAGGCTCTTCAGGAGAATTTGCGGGTGCATCTGATATGGACAATATCCCTGTTGCCCACATACCCACAACCCCATAAATTGCTTGTTACCACTACTGTCCCACATAATGACAAACAGCAGCCGTAGGAGCGAATTCATTCGCGATGAATGACTGGAATATACACAACCCATCGCGACTGAAGTCGCTCCTACAGCAACACTGCCAAGGCATCTGGTATGCATGTCACCTGTCGTGTGAAACGGATAAAGATCCTTCAATAAACGGATGAAGGTGTCTGTGGTGTATTTCCAAACCGGACAGCAGCGGCTTGTTACGAAACTGACCAGTAGAAATTTGCCCTTGAAAGAAATGAATAAGTTACCAATCTCAATGAGATAGATAGATTCCGGCTTTCCGTGCGCCCACAAACTTTCCTGACGAGGCTGAATCAAAGATCTGTTGGCAAGCAACCCTCATCAGGATAGCACTACTGAGTTTCATGCATTGTGGGAGATTCTTCGCGGCGAGACGCCGCTCCCACAACATCATCCCCCAACAGCACGACACCGAACCATCCCGTGGGAGCACCCGTGCCGAGCATAAACGCCGTCCCCGGCGCGATTTGTTGCGCAAAACGGTTTACAGGACTACTTTTTCTTCGCCTCGTGCTCGGCCCGCATGTTCTTCACTTCTTCAAGCCTGGACATCTTTGCCACCACATATTGTTGCAGCTTTAACGCATTTTCCTGTTCCGGGGCAAGCTCCAGGGCAACGTCCACCATGGCCTGGGCCTCGCTGTAGGATTTTTCATGCAGGTAGACAATGGCCAGTGCCAGGAACAGTGCCGGATCTTCCGGATCGTTTATGATGGCATTCTGGTATTCCGTGCGTGCCTCGTCGTTGCGATGCTGGTTCAGCAGCAGACCGGCAAGCCGCGCATGTGGCAGCGCGGCCCCGGGATCAAGCTTGATGGCCTCGCGGAAGGTCGACTCCGCCTGCTCCAGACTGCCTTCAGACCACAGTTTGTTGCCTGCCTCGACCAGACTGTCGACCTCCACCGCCCCGGCCGTTGCCGTGAGCAGCACGCCAAGTAATACCGCGTAAATCAATTTGTACATCGGCTACCTCAATGTGTTTTTATTACCAGCTAGCTAGTGTCCATCCAAAAAGAATAACTCTCGCCAAAGCTTCCGCTCCTGCTCACGCCCCTTACCTACATCCCTGTAGGCAAGACGCAAAGATCGCAAAGGTATAGATTATTGTTATAAATGCATTTTAATATTTCTTTCTTGGCGCCTTTGCGAGAGAAATTACAGCGTTTATGGATGAACACCAGCTAATCGTGCGTCATTCGTGTCTACCACTCAGTGGCTTCACTGATAACACTCTCGATCAGTTGCACGACTTCCTCCACGGCTGCCTGCGAGGCGTCATCCGGCAATGTGAACGGCCGGCGATAGGACAGGTACACGTGACCCGGATCGGTCGTCAGTACATAGACGCTGATGGTAAACGGGCACAGCAGGATATTCTCGTAATTCGCCTGCGCGAGTTGATGGGATATGCGCGCACTGCAAAACTCAACCGTTTCCGCTTGCAGGAAGACATTCTTTTCGATGCCGAAATCCCTGGCGGTGCGATTGAGCATGTTGCTGGCCGGCAGGGTATGGGCGATATTGATCCCCTTCCCATGAATGGCGAATTTGACGCTTCTCAGGGTATCTCGAAAATCGCCTTCAATTTTGACGGTCTTTACCGGCCCGTCGGCGGCACTGCCATTAAGTGGCAGCAATACTGTAATCCACACCAGGAGAATGGCCCGGCACAGCCGTGTCTTACAGGTTTGCCTGAAGAGTCCCATAGTCGCCTTTCCTTTATTTATCTTTGTCACGTAGAGGCACATACAGAAAGGTATACCGACCCGGTATAAATCGCAATCACAGGCAACGGGGCCGGCCATTCCCCTCGCAGGACGCGAAGGGTGTGGCCACACACTACTTCAAGTACTTTGAAGTCAACCCGTGCGGAACTATTTGGCTTTGTCCCGCTGACCGAGATACCACTTGTGGTCCCTGGAACCGAGCACCTCGTCCAGCTTGTTCTTGAGGGCACGGGCCGCCTTGGCCTTTTTCGGATCAGAGGAATTGTGGTTCTTCTCGACCAGATGCTCCAGCTCCGGCACCATCTTGGTATAGAAGTGCTTGGCCAGGTCGTAGGTGCCATGCCAGTGGGTGTAATCCGGGGCCTGCATGGAGGCGGCCATGCGGGCACGGCGACCTTCGTGATGCCAGAGTTCGAACCAGATCCAGTCAATCTTGTTGCTGAACTTGGCCGGTTTCAGCAAGGGTTTGGCCTCTGCCATGAGTGCCTTGCCGGGTTTGGCGAACTTCTCATTGTAGAGCTCAATCAGCGCGTCATACTGGACATAGAACTTGTCGGTATGATCCTCGCTGTGACAGGCATTGCACACGTCCTTCATGTTGTCACGGCGGGTGTCCCATTTGAGGTTGGCGCTGGCCAGACCCATTTTGGCATCCATGACCTCGGGACGTACCGATATCGGCGGACGGTTCGTCCAGCTGATCCGGTCACCGACATTATGACTGGACGGCTGGTTCCTGGTCGCACCCATGTGGCAGGTCGCGCAGGTGGGTGCAGCCGTGTAGTCCACACCGACGACCCACTTGGCGCTGTCCATGTTCATCTCGTCCCTGTAGGCCTTGAAGGCGATACCATGCTTGGATTCCTCGTAGATCTCCTTCTGCGGATGATCCGGACCGAGGTGACACTTGCCGCAGTTATCGGGCTCGCGGGCCAGCGCGGTCGAGAAGGCATGGCGGCTGTGACAGGCCGAACAGCTGCCCTCGGAACCGTCCGGGTTGATACGTCCGATACCGGTATTCGGATAGGTGGCCGGGTCCAGTTGACCGTCTTCCAGTACCTTGACCTTGGAACCGTGACATTGCCAGCAGCCGTTGACCGCGGCAGCAGAATTGCCACCCGGGAAACCGGCCGTGACCATCCCGCGATTACCCTCGACCACTTCCGCGAGCAGGTTGTCCAGGGAGTCAAGGATATGTCCGGCCTTGGCATGACGGGAGCTGGTCATCTCGTGTGCCGCTCTCTCATGGCAAGTACCGCAGTCTTTTGGTGTGACCAGGATGGAGATCAGTTTCTTGACCTTTTTGTCGTCATGAATATAGGCATCGACATCGCCCTCTTCAGCGGCGTGACATTCGTAACAGCCAACGTTGGCGCCGTAGTGCTTGCTCTTGCCCCATTCCTGCACCAGGCCGGGATTGTTCTTCTGATGACATTTCACGCATTGCCTGGTTTCCTCCGACATCTCCTTGATCGGAAGCGGCGATTTGCTAAGGGCAGCCATTGCCAGAGACTGAAATACGAGACAGAGAAAACCGAGGCTCCACATCCATATTTTCTTGTTCATTGATCTCATCCCCTTGTCATTTAATTTGGTTAGTAAAAGGGCAATGCATAAGCTGCCACGCAAACTATTTAGTTCATCGTGTACGCAGACGAAGTTTAGACCATATAAGGGGAAATTCAACATGGCAAATATGTCATGTTTTTATGCCAAAAATGTCATGCTAATTACCCGGCATTGCACCGGCAACAATCCTGGTAGTGGAGAAGTAGACGGCAATAAAAAACGGGGTCTGCGTGTGCAGACCCCGCTTTCAGTACTTGCTTAACAGATGGTGGTTTCAGCCAAAGATATCGGAGGTAATGTTGTTGAACCAGCTATAGGCATACTGGACCTCACGCGCACGATCCGCCGGTGAACTGTCCATGGGTGTCAGCCCCCCGGAACCCGCAACCTTGGCAACCTTGCCGTCCACCAAATTGTAGACCATGGCAACCGAGATGCCATCATCCGGTGCAACGATGCTGTAACAGGTATTGACCCAGGACGGAGTACCCGGCTCACGGCCATTCACAAGATCCACCACGGCGGCGGCCACGACCTTCGCCTCAGAGTTGGCCGCATAGCCCGACTTCGGTAACGGCGACTGGATGGCGGCGTCGCCAACCACGTGGATACCTGCGTGAATAGTCGACTCGAAGGTCTTGCCCTTGATCGGACACCAGCCACTGTCGTCGGTCAGGCCGGCCACCTTGGCAATCGAACCGGCTACCTGTGCCGGGATGATGTTGGCCACGGCCGGTTTCAGATCATCGAAGTCCGTGGACACCGTGCCGGCCTTGGCATCAACGCGCATGATGCCGCCACCGGTATCGGCCGCCTTCTGCCACTCGACCATACCCTTGTAGTGACGCTCCCAGGCCTGGGTCATTAGCCCCTGCTTGGAAAACTTGTCCTTTTTGTCGATGACAAGGATCTTGGACTTTGGCTTGTGCTTCTTCAGGTAGTGCGCAATCTGGCAGGCGCGCTCGTATGGCCCCGGCGGGCAGCGGAACGGATTCGGCGGCGGTGCAATCACCACCGTGCCACCATCCGGCATGGCCTCCAGTTGCTTGCGCAGCAGGGCAGTCTGTGAGCCGGCCTTCCAGGCATGCGGGAACTTCTCGGCGGCCGCCGCGTCGTAGCCTTCGATATTATCAACAAAGGAAATACCGGGTGCGACGATGCAGCGGTCATAGCTGAAGCTCTTGCCGCCCTTGGTAGTGACCTTGCGTCCCTTGGCATCGATGGCGGTGACCGTATCGTGCACCACCGTGACGCCGTGCTTGCGCAGGCCGTCATAACCAAACTTGAGGGAGTCCAGCTTGCGGTTGCCACCCAGGACCTCGTTGCTCAGATAGCAGGTGTAGTAATCCTTGTTCTGCTCGATCAGTGTCACCTCGACCGAGGCATCAGCCCGGCGGATGTACTTGGCAGCCGTAGCACCCGCGGTCCCGCCACCAACAATAACCACCTGCTTCTTGCCACCGGCAGCGGCAATCATGGGGAAACCGAGCATACTGACAGCAGAGGCACTACCTGCGACCTTGATAAAATTTCTGCGGTTGATCTTGTTCATGTTTCTGTGTCTCCCCTACTGTTGACTTGCGAAGTAATGCATCAGCGCATCAATGTCGAAGGTGTCCAGTTTGTCAACCTTCTTTTTCATCTTCTTGGGCATGTCCCGCTTGCCGGCCTGAAAGTCCTCCATGGAGTATGTCAAGTAGGGAAGCCATTGCCCGGCCAGGATGCCGGAATCGTCGTCAGGCAAGGCCCCGCCTTCGTCGTGACACTTGCTACAACTCTTGTCATAGAGTTTCGAACCCGCCTCGATCTTTTCAGCATCAAGATCCTGCTTGTGGCGTACGAATTCCTGCTTGGCGAAATGATCCGCCATCAGCGCAATCTCTTCCTTGCCATAGCCCTTGGCAATTCGGCCCATGATGGTGCTCTGGCGATCGCCCTTCTGATACTCCTCCATGACGGTCTTGAAATACTCGGCGGACATACCGGCAATCGTCGGTGTTGCCGGACCCACACTGGACCCATCGGTACCGTGACAGCCGGCACAGGTATCACTCAGCATGCTTGCGGTAGGTGCGGCCAATAACTGCCCGGCACCCAGCAACAGGCCGGAGCCCAGTATCACTGCAAGTGTTTTTCCTACAGACATGTTGTTATCTCCTCATGAATAACGACGGAAATTCTGATATCAGCAGGGAAGGCAAAACCCGAATACCCCCCCGTTGATACGTTGCTGCAGGGTCAGCCCTGCTGGTTATACGCCCGTCTCACTGGTTCTCATTCTCGGGCATGGTACGGTTTACCGCGGTCAACTGTAAATGTAAATGGCCTGTACGTCAAAAGATTAGCCGGATATTTTTCCGGAGTCCAGGTGAGCCGCGCCCGCTCTATTATTATTTCAGCATTATCGAATATTACTCTGACAGAATATTACTCTGGCATACTATAGCTATAAAAACGCTCGTGCAGCCCCGCTGCACAGCCGTTCTGCTTGTTACTCTCCCAGCGCGAGTTCCGCCTCGGTTTTCATGCCAAATTTTTTCATCAGCCAACTGGGCGGACAAAAGCCGGTAAAAGAACTCTGCAGGCAGTTGAACCCGATAAACAGGGTAAACCATGTCCAGTTCGGATGATGAAACAAGGCCAGCAACGAGGTCAGCATGACCATCGTCCCGCCAAACGCAAACAGGGTTCGTTCTACTGACATGACTCTGTACTCCTGTTGTTTACAATTTATTGGCTGATCTTATCCTGATTTCCCGACAGCATGCCAGCACTCATCCCCGTTGCAACCGCAAGGCATTCATCACGACAAACAGGGAACTGCATGACATCCCGATGGCGGCCCCCCAGGGGGGAATCCAGCCGGCGGCGGCAAACGGTACCGCCATCAGATTATAGGCTGCCGCCCAGCTGAAATTCTGCATGATGTTGCGACGTGTACGGCGAGCCAGGCGCCGGGCATCCACCAGCGCACGGGCATCATCCCCCAGGATCAGAAAGTCGCTGCTGGCATTGGCCAGGTCCGTGGCATCGGCAAATGAAATCGAGACATTGGCGGCAGCCAGTGTCGGGGCATCATTGATGCCATCACCAAACATGGCCAGTTGCCGTCCCTGCTTCTGCTGTGCCTGCGTCCAGGCCAGTTTGTCGGCAGGTGACAACCCGCCGTGTGCGTCTGCAATACCCAGCTGCCTTGCCAGCCTTTGAACACTCTCATGCGCATCACCGCTCAGTATCGCCAGTTGCCGCACACCGCTGTCTTTCAGGCCGGCCAGCATCGTATCGACACCCGGCCGTAGCGGGTCTTCAAACAGCACCACCGCCTGCACGCCCCCGGGGTTGGCCAGCACGGAGACCAGCTGACCGCGGGCCCGGCCGTCTGCAATGACCGCCCGGGTGTGTTCACCACAGGCCGCACTGTCTGCCGCAAACCCGGGTTTGCCGAAACGCCACTCGTGACCCTCGATCGTGGCGCGGATGCCGGCACCCGGCACGTTTTCCACCCGGGTGGTAACAATACCTGGCTGTGGAACAAGCTGGTGCAGGGCACGCGCCACCGGGTGTGCCGACTCGGCCGCCAGGGCTGCCGCATGGCACAGGCAGGCATCTTCATCCAGGCCGGCGGTTGGCACCACCGCGGCCACAGCCGGCCGGCCCGAGGTCAGGGTACCGGTCTTGTCGAACACAAACAGCTCGCTGCAAGCCAGGGCGTCGAGCGCCCGCATCCGCAGCGGCAGGACGCCCAGGTCGATAAAGCGGCCCGCACTGACCGCCAGTGCCACCGGTGTCGCCAGCGCCAGCGCACAGGGACAGGTCACGATCAGCACGGCAATGGTACTGGAAAGCCAGTTGGCCGGATCCGTGCGTAGCCAGTAGACCGTGGTTGCTGTCGCAATCAGCAGCAGGGTAGCGACAAACCAGCTCGCCACCCGTTCCGCCAACACCGCATAGCGGGGCCGCATCTCCAGGCCCCGCTCTACCAGGCGCCGGATTTCGCTGACAGCGGAATGTTGCAGCGTATGGGTCACCTGGATCGTCAGCGGTTGTTCACCATTCACCACGCCGGCAACGACTGCATCACCCGGCTGGTGCACGACCGGCCGGGCCTCGCCCGTCAGCAGGGATTCATCGAAGCTGCTGGTACCAGTGATCACCGTCCCGTCAACCGGCAGGGTCTCGCCGGGTAACAGGCGGAGGTGGTCACCCGCTGCCAGTTCATCAACCGGTACGGCCGCCACCGCACCGGCCGCATCCAGCCGGGAGGCCGTGCGTGGCGTGATGCGCGCCAGCCGGTCCAGGCGGTCGGCCGCGCTGAGTTTGCCACGCAATTCCAGGCGCCGCGCCAGCAACAGCAGAAATATAAACATGGCAATGGAATCAAAATACACCTCGCCCTGCCCGGTCACCGTGGCATGCAGGCTGCCGACGAACGCCGCAGACAGCCCCAGCACCACGGGAATATCCATGCCCAGGCGTCGATGCCTGAGATCATTCCAGGCAGCGGCGAAAAACTCCTGCCCGGGCCAGGCAAGCAGCAGCAGTGCCAGCAGCAGGCTGGTCCAGCGACCGATGCTGATCCACAGGGGCAACGCCCCCGCAGGGCCGGTGTCTCCCATGAGATAAGTGGCCAGGGAAAAATTCATCACCAGCATGCCGACGGCGCCGGCGAAGATCAGCCGCTCGGTACTGCGCCGGCGTCGCAACCGGTTGAGTTGTTCGCTGCGGGTGGCGTCATAGGGATGGGCAATGTAGCCGATATCGGTGATGGCCCGCAGGATCTCGCTGAGCCGGATGGTCTGCGGATCCCAGCGCACGCGGGCGCGCTGCGTAGTGTCATCGATATATACATCGAGTACGCCGGGCAGGCTGCGCAAATGCCGTTCATTCAGCCACAGGCAGGCCGGACAGCGAATGTTGTCGAGCAGCAGCGCCGCTTCCCGCATATCGCCGACGTGGGTGACGAAGTCCTGCTGAATTTCCGGCCGGTCGAATAGCTCGACCCGGCTGAGGAAGTCCGGCACAAGCTGGCGATCGGCAGACACGGCCGGGTCGGTGCGATGCCGGTAGTAATCGTCCAGGCCGGCATCGAGTATGGCCTTGCAAACGGTATGACAACCGTGACAGCAGAATTCACGCAGCTTGCCAAAGACGTCGAGGACCGGTGTCGTGGCTGACGGTACCGGCAGGCCGCAATGAAAACACCGGGGTTCGGCGGGCTCGCGAGGTTCGCTTACAACCTGTTCAGCGGTATTCGTTGACATGCTTCAGAGTTCAGTCCCGCCGCGAATCGTACCAGCATCGCGCCGGGGACGGCGCTCCCCAGTAACTGTTTAAGCAACGACAGACTATACGTCAGAATATTTATTCCTCGGGCTTGGGCACGGCTGCGCCGTAGTAGCCGGCCAGGGCCTCGATCTCCGCCTCCGTCAGGGCCTCTGCGATGATCCGCATACGCGAATAGATATCATTGCTCCGGTCACCTTCCTTGAATTCAGTCATGGTGTAGATCAAATATTCCGGGTACTGACCGGCCAGGGCCGGGTGGTCGAACTGCCCGCCCCGGCCATCCCGCCCGTGGCAGGAGGCACAAGCCTTGAGCAAACGTTTGGGATCACCGCGAAAGACCAGCCGCAGTACTGCCGGGTCGATGCTGTGGTCCGACGCAGGCTGTGCCGGTTCAAGGGATGCGTACCAGATGGCCAGGTCCGCCAGCTGCTGGCCATCGAGGTCGCGGGTTTTCTTGTACATGTCCCGGTCATCGCGATTCTTGTCCTGGTAGTCCCTGAGCTGTTTGTAGATATAACTGGCCCGCAGCCCGGCGATGTTCACGTCTTCGGGATCATCCGAGATTCCCGCATCGCCATGGCATTTGGCACATTTACCGGAGCTGGCCAGTTCCTCGCCCCTGGCGGGGTCAGCCGATCGCAGTAATTCAAGCGTTGCCAGGTCAAAGGCCACCTGCGATGAAGGTTCGGCACTTGCCACCGGGGCAAACAGCGCCATTGCGGATAACACAGCAAGTAAACGCATCATGATTATATGCTCCATGGAACGGTACCGTGGGTGTCCAGCAGGAAGAACTGGGCGATGGGATAGCCGTAACTGGCCACCAGGTAAACCGCCACCAGCAGCACCCAGAAACCAAAACCGTTCATCAGGGGCGGCATGCGCAGGATAGAATGGACCGGCTCGGCGTATTCCACCTCGAGACTGGACTCGGCCTGCGCATTGCCATGGGTCTTCAGCAGGACATAGATCAGCATCAGTGCCGAAACCAGCAGGATGACGCCACCGAGGATCATGGCGATCTCATTGGGCTGCCAGATATCGACCAGCACCTGGTCATACGGTGTCGACGAGATGCGGCGTGGCTGGCCATCGAGCCCGAGCACATGCCAGGGCAGGGTCAGCACCAGCATGCCGACAAACCACAGCCATAACTGGGTCAGTGCCAGACCGTTGGAGTAAAGCTGCCGGCCGGTCATTTTCGGCCACAGGTAATAGGCGATGGCAAAATACATGATTACCACGGTGCCGGCGAAGATGAGATGGAAGTGACCGGTGACCCACTGGGTGTTGTGGATCATGGTGTTCATGGAATAACTGGCATTGATCATGCCGCCAAAGCCACCGAAGGTAAGCATCAGCAGTGCGAGCCCCCCGGCCAGTACCATGGGATTGTTCCAGGGCAATGCGCCGATCCAGCCGAACAGCCCCTTGCCGCCACGCAAGCGACTGGCGATCTCCAGGGAGGCGATGATGGTGAAGCCGGTGATCAGGGTGGGGACGGCCACCATGAAGGTGCCGGTCATGTGCAGGAACTTCCAGCCCGCCGCATGAAACGGGTCCATATACAGATGGTGAAAACCGATCGGCACCGAAAATACCAGCAGCATGATAAACGCCACGCGCCCCATCTGGTCACTGAACAGCCGGCCACCGGCCGCCTTCGGCAACAGGGTGTACATGGCGATATAGGCCGGAAACAGCCAGAAATAGACAATCGCATGCAGGGTCCAGGAGAACAGGGTGCGCGCCAGACCGACGTCGACGGTATCGATCAGCCCCAGGGACCAGGGAATCAATTGAAACAGCACCTCCGAGGCAACCCCGAGGCTGGTAATGAACCAGAGAATGGCATTGGCCGTGGTGCCGTACATCGCCAGCGGCACGGTTTCCCCCGGATGCGCCTTTTTCCAGTTGGTCATCATCATGACCATCTCCAGGCACCAGACCCAGGAACCCACCACCAGCAACGTGGCACCGATATAGAACGCCGGATGCGCCATTAGCGGTGGATAAAAGGTATACAGCACCGAGGCATTGCCGGTCAGCAGGGGGCCGGCCGCCAGCAGCACACCGATGATCGACAACCAGAAGCCGAACCAGGCCAGTGGCTTGTTCCACACGGCCTGCCTGAGACTGGTGGTGGCCGTGTAGTAGCCGAAGCCCATCACCAGGAAGGTGGTCAGCACGAAACCCATCAGCACCCCGTGCGTGGACACCGAGGCAAAGTACACTTCGGGTGACTCAACGGCCGGCGCCAGTCCGCTGCGCTCGACGACCTGATAGACGCCCAGGACGGTCGCAGCCAGGAAGGCAATGAAGCCGACCCACATATTGGCCAGACCCAGGCTGGCTGCCTTGTCATCATTCATGATTGCCCTCCCGCAGATTTCGGCACCACCACCAGGCG
>JBDLJX010000065.1:0-14575 GCA_039714155.1 Pseudomonadota bacterium
GTCAACGGGTCGGTCAGGTTGACACGGGTGGTTTCGCGCGACTCCACCACCGCATCGATTTTCGCCCTGTCCCAATCCGGTTTATCCGCAAGTAACAACTCGGCAAAGTGAAACGGGTCCTGAATGCGGATACAACCGGAACTGAAGGCACGTTCTGCCCGGCCGAAGCCGGACTTGTGCGGCGTATCATGCAGGTATACTGCATGCTTGTTGGGAAATATGAACTTGACGCGTCCCAGCGCATTCTTCGGCCCGGGTTGCTGGCGGATCAGGTAAGGAAAACCCTTGCCCGGGTACTGTGACCAGTCAATCGTTGCGAGATCGATCTGTGTGCCCTGCTGATCGAGCACGACCATATTTTTATTCCGCAGGTATTCCGGATCCTTCTTGACCTTCGGCAGGATGTCGTTTTTCAGAATGGTCGGTGGTATCGTCCAGGTCGGATTGAACTCGATATAGCGAATGCGGTCACGAAAGACCGGTGTTTTGCGGTAGGCCTTGCCGACCTGCGCACGGGTTTTCCAGGCCTCCTGTCCATCGCGTATGTACTGGACATTGAAGCCGGCGATATCGGTCACCACAAAGTCCTGTGGCAGATCATGCAGTACCCAGCGCGCCCGATCGAGATTCACGCGAAGCTGGTCAATACGTGCCTCGACCGGCACATTCATTGCTGCCAGGGTACCCTTGCCGACAACACCATCGGCCTCGAGGCCATGGCGCTGCTGGAATTGCTTCACACCGGCCTCAACCGCATCATCATATAAAGCTGATTCCATGCTGACTGCCGGCATATCACCGGTGACCGCCAGCCGCTGGCGAATCGTGGTGATCCTCGGATCAGTCATCCCCGGTTTCAGCGTCTCGCCAGCAGGCACCTGTGGCCAGCCACCCCTGGCCTGGATCTTGCGGTAGTCGGCCAGCGCCTGTTTCAGGTCATGGTAAAAACCTGCCTGCGGATGGAAACTGGCCACCAGCCCGGTGACCTGCGCAGTATCAATCGCAGTGGACATCCTGAGCATGGGATCCAGTTCCAGCGTCCGGTCCATATTCCAGTTGCTATCCAGCGATTCCGGATCGACCTTGCCGATCAACAGGTGATAACCAAGCCGGACCAGGCTATCAGTCAGTACGACATCCAGTTCGGCCTGTTTGGCCGGATCGGGTTTTACCGCCAGTTGTTCCTGCAACTGCTGGATGAGGGTCAGGTGATAGTCCTCTGGAGTCAGGCCATCGTGGTAGCTGTCCTCGATCGCATCGACAAGTTGCCTGACGGAATCCGGATTCGTCCAGATTGGCTGGTAGTTATATTTCTCATACAGTGCTGGCAGGAGAATAACCGACGAAATCGGGCAATCCCTGTCCTCGACGCAATTACCCGCCTTGATATGCTCGACCCGACTGTGTATCTGCGAGTTGCCCTCAGCAGCGGCCAGGCTTGCCTGTGAGAATGACAGACACAAAATCGTGATAATAAACAGACGGGTCTTCTTCATGGTCACATCAAATTGTATATGTTCTTACCTTTGTCCTGCATAAGTACCGTAGGAGCGAATTTATTCGCGAATTATGACTGGAATATATACAACCCATCGCGACTGAAGTCGCTCCTACGGTTGTTGTTTGTAATTATGTGTGATAGCGAATTAAGCACAGGGTCCCTAATGAAAACCGGAGCTACTTCTGACCGGATTTCTTCATTCGCTCAATGACCCGGTCCGTCAGGTCCATGCTGTCATCCACAAACAGCAGTGCGCTCTCTGTCCGTTCGAAGATTGCATTCAACCCTTCCTCCTTTGCGATCCCGGCTATGATTTTCTGCACGGGCTCCATGATCTTCTGGACAAGCTGCATTTTCTGACGGGTGATGTCATTCTGCATGTCCGTCGCCATTTGCTGGTAGGCCTGCATGCGCGCCTGCAAGGCCTGTTGTTTTGCCGAGCGTTGTGACTCGCTCATAATGGCTTCATCGCGCTTGTACTCCTGTTGTTCCTTTATGATTGCCTGCTGCTCCGCCTCCAGCTTTGCACGGGCGGCCGCAACGGCCTGCCTGGTCTCCGCTTCCGATTCTTTCGCAACGCCGCTGGCCTCCAGGATACGCGGCATATCGACATAACCCATGCGTACCGGCTCAATCGCGATAGCTGTCCCGGATAGCGAAAATAGCAGCATAAACCTGAATAGCGTATGAAGTACTGTATGGTTACAAGCTGTCTTATATTGCATCATTACAACCTCAATTGATTTTATAAAGCGTTAATGGTCTTGAATTTCGGGCTGATCCAGAAACCGCAGGCCAGTGACAGGAAGATAGCGAATAAAAGGATTTTACGCGTCATGTCGGTCCATCAACTCGTTTCAGTGATTATATATAGTAGACGGTTCTCCATACCAGAGAGGATCATAATGCCATGAACGTGACAGTTCGCAAGCAAGCGCGCTGCTTGCCCGCATTGTTCATTCGCTGCGGTTTCGGCCCTTGAACCTTTCCCGGCTACCTGCAACTATTGATGGTAATGGGCAATCAACCCACAAAACGAATGCCCCCGCAGCTGGATTTTTCCAACCCGGCTACGGCTGAACTGCAACTTGTGCTGGCCGGCAGCTGGACACTCACCGACAACCTGCCACCGGTCTCTGCCGTGCAGGACAGGCTGCAGGACGATATTGCCAGTATCAGCTTTGACGGCACGGCCATCAGCAACTGGGATACCGGTCTGCTGACCTGGCTGGTCAAGCTCATCAAACTGGCAAAGGACCGGAATATCCATCTCAACCTCGACGGTCTGCCGGATGGTGTCCATCGGCTGATAACACTGGCCACCGCGGTGCCACCGACAGAGGACACCGGCCGGCATAAAGAAGAACCACCCCTGTTTGAGCGAATTGGCCTGGTCACACTGTTCATGTGGCGCGCGGCCCCGGAAATGCTACGCTTCCTCGGCGAGGTTACGCTGTCATTCGGCCGCTTGTTGCGTGGCAAGGCGCAATTCCGGCGTGGCGACCTCATGGTCATGATAGAAGATGTTGGCCCACGCGCATTCCCGATCGTCACCCTGATCAGTTTCCTGACTGGCCTGATCATCGCCTATATGGGCGCTGTACAGCTGGCACAGTTCGGTGCCCAGATCTATATCGCCAACCTGGTCGGCCTCGGTATGACACGTGAAATCGCCGCCCTGATGACCGGCATCATCATGGCCGGTCGTACCGGCGCTGCATATGCGGCGCAACTTGGCACCATGCAGGTCAACGAGGAGATTGATGCCTTCCGGACGCTGGGGATAAACCCGATCGACTTTCTGGTTCTGCCACGCATGCTGGCCCTGGTCATGGTCATGCCCATGATGGTGCTGTATGCCGGTATTGTCGGTATCACGGCCGGAATGTTCGTAGCGGTCACTTCGTTTGACATCAGTACATTTGAGTACTACACCCAAACTGTCCGCTCCATAGGATGGTGGCATATCGGTGTTGGTGTGATCAAGGCAACCGTATACGGCATGCTGATCGCTTTCGCCGGTTGCCTGCGTGGCATGCAATGTGGCCGCAGCGCCCAGGCCGTGGGCGAGGCAACGACATCTGCCGTCGTCACCAGTATCCTGTTAATTGTCATCGCGGCATCGCTGCTAACCATCATGTTCCAGCAACTGGGTATCTGAAATGCAATCACCGGCACTACCACAACCGCAACCAGTGGCACACATCTCGGTGCAGGACCTCACCATGGCCTACGGTGATTTCGTCATCCAGCGCGACCTCACATTTGACATTCAGCATGGTGACATCTTTATCATCATGGGTGGCAGCGGCTGTGGCAAGAGCACCCTGCTGAGACACTTTATCGGACTGAAGTCACCTGCAAGGGGGCGTGTGCTGTTTGATGACATCAGCTACTGGGAAGCCCCGGCTACCGAACAGGAACGGATCAAACGCGGCTTCGGCATGAGTTTCCAGAGCGGCGCGCTATGGAGCTCACTGACCCTGGCCGAAAACATTGCCCTGCCGCTGAATGAATACACAGAGCTGTCTCCTGCCGAAACCGCCGAGGTGGTCGCACTGAAACTGTCACTGGTCGGCCTCGCCGGCTTCGAGGACTTCTATCCATCCGAGATCAGTGGTGGCATGCAGAAACGGGCGGCACTGGCCCGCGCCATGGCGCTCGACCCGGACATCCTGTTTTTCGACGAGCCGTCCGCCGGACTTGACCCGATCAACTCGCGGCGGCTGGATGAGCTCATTCTGGAGTTACGTGATAGTCTGGGAACCACGATAGTCATCGTGACCCATGAACTCGCCAGCATCTTTGCCATCGGTAACAATTCGGTATTTCTCGATACAGAGGCACGCACCATGCTGGCTACCGGTGACCCGAAGACACTGCGTGATGAATGCCCTGACCCCGGGGTACGCCGTTTTCTCAATCGAGGTGACGCATGAGCAAGCAAGCAAGCCCTACCCTGATTGGCGCATTTGTCGCTGGCGCCATCGGACTTATCGTGGCGGGAATTCTTGTTATCAGTGGCGGACAGTTGCTCCTGACTGACAAATCACATTATGTCCTGTATTTCCGGGGCTCTGTGAAGGGGCTCAATATCGGTTCCCCGGTAAGCTTCCGCGGTGTAAATATCGGTACGGTTACTGATATCCAGCTCGTCGTTGGTGAAGAAGAAGCCGACATCCAGATACCCGTTATGATCGAAATAGACAATACGAAATTTATCAGCAGCGAAACCGGCAAGCCGCGCATGGATGATGATGACAGTATCGAGGACCTGGTCGATGCCGGTATGCGTGCGCAGTTACAGTTGCAAAGCCTGCTGACCGGACAACTGTTTGTACAGATCGATTACTACCCGAATACACCGGCAGAACTGGCAAGTACCGGCAAATACAAGCGGCACTATCAGGAGATTCCGACCATACCAACCCCCATCGAGAAGATCAGCAAACTGCTGGAGACCATTCCGCTGGACAAGGTTATTAACACCATGATCTCTACCGTCAAGGGCATCGACAAACTGGTCCATTCCGAGGACCTGCATCAGTCCATCCGCTCACTGCACGAGGCACTGGACAGTTTCCGCACCCTCGCCAGCAACCTGGACAAGCAGGTCGGGCCACTGGCCTCGAATGTCAACCTGACGCTGGATGATATGCGCAGCACCCTGCAAACCGCAAGCGGCACCCTGGAGCATGCCAACAAGACACTGCAATCGACCGAGGCACTGGTCAGTGACGAACAGATCCTGACGGCACTGGATAATGCCCTGAGTGAAGTTACGGCGGCCGCCTATGCTATCCGTATCCTGGCCGAGACCATAAACAATCAACCCGAGTCCCTGATCAAGGGCAGACGCTAGTGCTCTATCAGTGTGATAATTACGGATTCAGCAATTATCACACTGATAGAGCACTAGCCGGAGACAGATCATGCGCACGCTTACTGCAACCTTTCTGATCGGCCTCGGCCTGCTAATGCTGGCGGGATGCGGGACCACCAAACCCTCGAAATTCTACTTGATGACGCCGGCTGGCGATTCCATAGACATGACGGCGGCAAGCGGAAATCCTGCTGTCGGGATCGGCCCGATCATGCTGCCAGCTTACCTGGACCGGCCGGAAATCGCACAACGCCTGGGTAAAAACCAGATCCATTACGCCGGATCACACCGCTGGGCCGAGCCGTTGCGGGTTTCCTTCATGCGAGTACTGGTTGAAAACATTGGCGCAATGCTGCCAACCGACCGGATCTATACCCACCCGTGGGGCCGTTCGGTAAGCGTCGATTACCAGGTGGAAGTCGATGTCAGCCGCTTTGACTCGGACACATCAGGCAATGTGGTACTGGCGGCAAACTGGAAGATAATCCGGACAGCAGACAACAGCATCCTCATCCATAAAAAGACCAGCTACCCGGAAACCGCTGGCGACCCGGATTACGCTGCCATTGTCGCGGCGCAGAGTAGCGCCCTGCAGGCGCTCAGCAAGGATATAAGTGCTGCAATTACGGCTGACCAGATGCCCTGAGTCAGTTATCGCGAATAAATTCGCTCCTACGGCTGCTGTTTGTAATTATGCGGGGTAGCGATAAGCTAAAATTCATACCGCAGTGTACTGCCCAGGAACACGACTGCCCAACAGCCTCACGCCTCACGTCTAATCCCTACCTTTTCGCGCAGGCGCCAAACACCACCATGGCAAAATCATCACCCGCAGCACTGATAATCATCTTGCCGGTATCCTCGTTGATCAACATGGACCAGGCCAGACCATCACGCACATCCTCGAGCCCGTCATCAGCACCCTGCAGGATCAGCTTGCCATCGAGGTGCTCGATGCGTTCCACCGGCGTGGTGCGGTCTGAATGCACCGCGGACAGTTCTTTGGCCGTTGCATCGACCACAAAAAAATCCGGGATTTTGACATCGGCCGGGAAAACATTGACACAGTCTGTACCGGCGTCGCACTGGGACACATACTGCGTAGCGCATAGCAAGGTCGAACTGCCGTCATAGTCCCCGGCAACGGCCAGCGGCGAAGTCGTGATACCAAGAATCAATAATATTCCGATGAATTTTTTCATTGTCCCTGCTCCTACTTGACGGTGTAGCCGCGACCTTCCAGGCAGGCGGCATAGGCACGGTTATAATTGTTGCGGTTGTTGGCGTAATTACTCGCCTCACGCTGTTCCCAGTCATCCTGCTTCTGCTGCTCGGCAGAGTTATGCTGGTGCTGGCGGACACCGCCAAGCAGACCACCGGCAGCGGCGGCCCTGCGGGTGGTCTTTTTGCTGCTGCCAAACACCTTGCCACCAATGGCGCCGATGCCTGCGCCTTTCAGTGCACCGTAACTTTTCTCTTTAGTCTTCGGCGGCGCTGTACTGGTGGTCGGCGCCGCCATGGGATCAAAACCGGAATTGCTCTTGGCCCAGTTGTAACACTCGAACTTGTCCTTGTCCTGTTGCTCGGCACTCTGGCCCTTTTGCGGATAGATGAAAAGCTCCTGGGCGCTGACCTGGCCAACCGTGGCTGCCACCAGAAATGTGAATAGTACTGTCTTGCAGACGGGTTTCATTATCAACCTCCATGGTGCAGCATTGCTGCGATGAACATGTCCTGATTCAGTAGCCAGCGGTTTGTTTCACTGATATCCGCGGAATCGTGCGCGTAGCATAACAGGCGCACCGCGGCATTCAAGCCATCCGGTTTACTGTTTCTGGCTGCCATAATGCCCCCGGTCAGAGCCAATAAAATCCAGCGACCGCGCCGCGAGCCAGGAAAAGAACGGATTGTAGCGCAGACGCAGGAAGTAATTATCAGGAATCTGCAACAAATTACGCTCTCCCCTGATCGAGACACTACCCAGCGTAATGCGGTCATCGTCGTCATCAAAAATACCGCCGTATAGGGGGTCATCCGGCGGGAATGGCAGTGCCACATGCGAGAGTGAAAACAGACCCTTCGGCCAGGCCAGTTCTGTTGGCTGTTCGATAATAACCGCCTCGCCGGCACGTTTTCTGCGCACGACTATGTTATTGGTATCATTCCCGGCATTCGTCAGCAGTGACAGTCCGAACGGCAGTGGTCCTTCTCCAAACAGACGCGTCGTCAACACTTCCGGATCCTGTCGCAACAGGGCTTCTGACTCGGCATTGCGATTGACATCGAACAGCACCAGTTCATGACCACCGGTACCGAGCTTCATGAATAGTATATCGATCAGGGTTTCGGCTGGAATGGTTGCATCGACCACCGACTGAAAGGCAATCGTCGGTGGAAAACCGTTGATCCCCGCCTCCCCGTTCAGTGCCTGGATACGATTGGCAATGTTGCCGGTCAGGCGATAAATCTGGTCACCCGCATTGACGGTAAACGAATTGTACTTGTAGGGATCGATTTCGAGCAGCAGGTCGTTCCACGCGAGCTTCTTCAGCCCGGCCACGTTTGACAGTCGCGCCTGCCAGATTGCCAGTGCCGCAACCGGCGATACACCAATGGCCGGTGACAGCAACACCAGGCCGTCAATTGCCGGCAGATCCTCACCTTCCAGTACTGCCAGCACATACTCGACGGCAAGTGCAGCGCCGTTTGAGTAACCGGCAAGGTAGATTGGCAGGTCCGGACCAAGCTTTCGTCGCATATCACGCACGGCCAGTCGTACGGCCGCTGCCTGGTCTTGCCAGCTGACATTCAGCAGACCGGATGGTGCTGTGCCATGACCGGGCAGGCGCAGACCGGTAACACGCAGCTTATTCCCGGCAAAGTGTTCGGACAGTGCCCGCATACTGTAGGGTGAGTCCGACAGACCATGCAGAGCCACTACCCCGCCGACCGGGTTGTCTGCGGGTAACTGAAAGGTATGGTTCCAGTTACCAGGGAAGCGCTGCGGATTCAGTACGCTGCCTGCTGAATACCGGTTGAAGACGGTCTGATCAACAGGCTCGACCCTGTCGTAGACCTGTTCCTGCAGTTGCCGGAACAAACGCTCTTCCATGGCCAGGTAGTCATCAAGGGATTGATAGTGCCCTGCAGAGTCAGCACGAAACTCGGCATCCAGTACGGCTTCCTGCCATGGTTTGAGATCCGGACGCTGTTCCAGCATCCAGACATAACCGCCAACCAGCACCATGACAGTACCGAGCAGTCCGTAGGCGACAGCTAAAAGCAGGTGTCTGATAATGCGGCGGATAGTAATTTCCTGATTAATAAGGGCGAGCTTGCTCGCAAAACCAGTATGTTTACCCAAGTAAGTGCAAAAATCCTGCTGTAGGAGCGGCTTCAGCCGCGATGGTGTGATTAATGCATCCAATCGCGGCTGAAGCCGCTCCTACTTAGTTTCCGGTATTCCCTTATCGTTGTGAATCCGGATATCCAGTGGACTCAAGGTATCCAGGTGCAGGTCACGCTGCGGGAAGGAAATAACGATACCGGCAGCCTCGAATTTATCGTTAATGGCCGTATGCAGGTCACTGATGGTTGCCAGCCGATATTCCAGTGAATCGAGGAAACATCTCAGCACCAGCAACAGCGAATTGTCACCAAACTCCTCGAAGGAAACATAGGGCTTGGGATCGTCAAGGACACGCTCGTTTTCTCCGGCAGCCTCGATCATCAACGCAATGGCATTGCGCACATCACTGCCATAGGCAACACCGACCGGAATAACAAGCCGCGTTACGGTATCGGACAGCGACCAGTTCAGCAGACGGCCGGTGATGAATTCCTTGTTGGGCACCAGCAATTCGGTACGGTCAAACGTCTGGATGGTAGTGGCACGTATCTGGATGCGGGTAACAAAGCCCTCGGTGTCGCCAATAGTAACCCGGTCGCCGACCCGAATTGGCCGTTCGAACAGGATAATCAGACCACAGATAAAATTCGCGACGATTTCCTGCAGGCCAAAACCAATACCGACACCAAGCGCGGCCACCAGCCACTGAATTTTTGACCAGCTGCCGCCCAGCATGGAGATCGCCAGCACGATACCCACACCGATAATCGTGTATCGCGTCAGCGTCCTGGCCGTATAACGCCCGCCGGAAGTTATCCTGAGCCGCTGCAGCAGGACCATTTCCAGGAATGCCGGAACGCGCCTGGTCGCGACCACCATGATAATGATCGTGACAATCGCCAGCCCGAGGTCCGCCAGCGTGACCGGCAGCAATTTCTCCTCGCCCGCATCGACTCCCATGTAATGCCACAGGGTGACTTCCCGCAGAATACCGAATGCGGGCAAGATATCTGACCACTGGGTGTAGAGGCCGACAGCACCAATAACCACCAGCGCCATGTTTAGAAGTTTGCGGCTTTCCGTACTGAGAGACTCCAGGTCGATATCCGGTATTTTCACATATTCTGCATCACTTTCACTGCCAGGCACCGCCGTTTCCCTGGCCTCGGCTGCGGCACGCTCAGCCTTGTGTTTATCGAGAGCCGCCTGGTAGGTTAGTTTGCGCTGCGTCAGCAGCAGCCAGCGCACCACCAACTGGTGGGTAATAAAGAGAGAAATGATCAGCCACAAGGTCCTTGCCAGGCTGCCGGTAAGTGTACCGGCCGTATAAAGATAGCCAAGCACCGACAGAATAATGAACACAACCGGGATGGCCGTGGCCAGCACAAACCAGAGATAACGTAACCGGTACAGCAGACTGTTCTTGCGCCTGGCCAGGTACCACTTTAATCCCCCCTGACGTGGTTCAAACAGGTAATAAAAGAAAAAACCCAGCCCAACCTGTGCAAGCAGAACAGCCATCCGCCCCACCGCCCCGCCGATGGAACCCGGATCATAGTTAATCAGGGTAACGGCGATGAAACCGCCGGGCAGGAACAAATACATCAGACGACCAAATTCCCGCTGCAGGATTTTCAGGCTGTGAGATGACCAGCGGAAATGAATCTCGGCAACACCACCCTTGATACACAGCACACGAAACATGCGCAAAAAGAAAAACGTCGGCGCCAACCATAACAGCCCGACTCCGATTGCGCGGGAGAAATCAGTCATTTCCAGAGACAGTGACAATTGCAATCCCATGGCAGCAAACAGGAACGGCCACACTGCGGCAATGAGAACGCTGTAACCAAATGCCTCGAGGGTGAACCGGAACCGGTCGGTTAACGGCCGACCGACTTCCTTGCCAGATGCCAGCAACTTTTGATAAAGCCGCTTTCCCCTGAATACATATAATGCCACAAGTACCAGCGAGAGAAGCAGAACAGGTGTTGCCGCTGTCGGTGTCCTGAGGTTGCCGAGCGCCTCGAGCCAGTTGCGCGGAGACAGCAGGTTCGACACATCAGCCGGAATACTCCGCAATGTATCAAGGTCCGGCAGTGTTGCATTTCGTATCCATAGCAGACGTTCAGACATAAACTGATCATAGGTCTGCACTGCATTGTCCAGCTGGGTCTGTGCATAATTCAGCTCGCCGAGTGCTCTCAGGTAATCACGATTGGTCTCGTTGGCCTTGTTCAGCAGTGACAGACGCGTGAGCGCCAGGGCCTCAAGATCCGAACGGATGGCAGCCGCCACATCAGGCTCTAATTTTGAAGTATATTCATCAAGATAGGTAACAATGTTGCGAAGTTTTCTTTGCTCATCCTCGAGCTGGATCTGACGCAGACTGATCTGTGAAATCGCATTCTCCCGTACCCTCGCCTTTTTTCTGAATTCACGCGCGTCCGGCAACAGCCGACGGTGTTGCAGCATGACTTCACCGAGCGCTTCATTCAGACCGGCGATATCGAGTTTCTGTCGCGTTTGTTGATAGTCATCGTTGATGCGTTTTGCTTCATCACGTGCCGCATCATCCTCAGCGGCTACCTCCTCAAGCGCAGCTGCTGACCTGGTAATTTCCTCACTGAGACCGGCATTGCTTTTTGCAAGCTCCTGCAACAGCGGGTGCTTGCCCTCGACTTCACGTTGCGCCTGCTCGGTTTCTGTTCTGGCCTGAGTGGCTTCGGCAATACGTTTGCCACTCAGCATGTTTTCCAGTTTGCTGACACGCACCTGGATCCGTTGCTGGCTGTTTGCCGTGTAATCACGTTGCGCCTGCAGCAATGCGACACGTACCTGCTGACTCAGCAGCTCCTGGTCCAGCATCAGAATTTCGGTATCAAGCGAGTGCTTCTCTGTTTCCAGCATCCAGCGCCTCGCCTCCGATAATCGCTGCAATTCGCCGTCCGGTGGCGGCAGTTTCATATCCGTGGCTATCTGTTCCAGGCGATGCTTGATTTCGGTGATACGGTTGTGCGCTTGCGAGGGACGATCGATCTGGTTTGCCAGTTCATTATCAATCTGCGACAGCTTTGCACTAACCGCAGAAAGATTGGCCTTCTCCTTGACCAGTTCCTGGTTCACCGCATCCAGCGATGACTGGTCAGTGACGGTGAGCTCGATATCAGCATCAGTCTGCTGTACCGCTGCCAGTTTGTTGCGCAGCTGCTCAGTCCGGGCCGGCGCCGTTTTGCGGGATTCATTGAATGACCGGCTTGCTTCCTGATTGGAACCGGCGGTTTCGAGGAAGGACAGCGCCTTCCGATAGCGCTCAATCAGCTTGCTACTTGTTGCCTCGTCGAGGTCGGTGGAATCACCGACCTCCCTGATCCTGGCGCGCAGGGTATCCATGGATACCAGTGGTGGTTGACCAGCAGTTGCTGTTGGTGTTTCAGCCAATACAGGGCCATATGGCAACAGTACACACAGCAGCACAAGGTACATGGCACTTGCTGCCAGCCATTGACGGGTAAAATGCATCGCGCCTACCACTGGTAGCCGAGTTTCAGCTTGTAGGTGGTATCCAGGTCATCGGCATCTTCCACCGCGCCACCGTCATACTCGACCTGGATCTCCGTGCTGGCGACCAGGCCATAGACCAGCGGGAAACGCAACCCGGTCCAGGTATCCCAGACAATGTCACTGTGATCCTGGAAACTGAACAGGCCGGTCTGGCGGTGGTAGAACTGCATAAACTCGTCAAACAGGTACTTGTCGAAGTTGATGCCCCAGCCCAGCGCGGTGTAATCGTTGTCACTCTCCTCCTCGAAGTCCTCGTGTACGCGCATAAGCCCGATCTCTGTACTCAGGTTTAGCGGTTTGCTTTCGAAGAACTGGTAACCAATCAGCGGGCCGGCGATGGCGCGCAGGTTCAGGTCGGCAAAATCATCGGATTCGAGGCCCACAATACCGCCATAGAACCATTTCTTTGTGAAAAAACGGTGGTACTTGCCATTCAGCTTCCAGTTGTCTGCGGTCTTTTTATTATTGTTCTTGTCATGCTCCAGCTCGCCATACGCAATGAAACGATCATGCAAGCGGCGCCAGGTCAGGTCACCATCTACATCGAGTTCGTCCTTGTCGGTATTGCCACGCTGGCGTTCGAATGCAAAGTTGGCATGCCCGGTCAGTTTATAGCCCTTGCCAAGTCGCCAGTCTTCCGGGTTGATCAGTTTCAGGTCAGCCTGCGCCAGTGAGACCGGACCGGCATCGCCTTCCGGTTCCAGGGTAACGACCTCAGCGGTATTCCGGATGACCGATGTCATGATGATGCTCTCGTCCTCCAGCATCACCTTCATGGGCTTGTCAGCATGGATCTCCTCGATCTCGGTCCAGTTGACCTTGATGGTACCGGCAAAGTCGGTCTTGAACTCGAGTTTGCCGTTGTCCTTTTTGCCAACGGTGCCGAGAATCCGCGAACCGTTGTTCAGGATCAGTTCATCAGCAAGCAGTGTCTGCGGCACTGTCAGACCAAACAGGTAAAAACAGCAACAGATCAGCCGGATTATTGATTTTGAAGAGCACATTATGACTAACCTCCTCTAGTTAGTGTTAAGCATCCATTGTGGATCCTGAAACCCCGGGCGAGCATTTTACCGCGGTTCAGCCGAATGTCATCCGGTATTGCCGGATCAGCGGGTTTTCAGACTGTTCAGCCCGACAAAGCTGCCGTTATTGGTCTCTGCCAGCTTGCGCATCAGGGCTGCATAGCGCAGGACATTAGCTGAAAGTCCCTGACCCTGCCTGAACAGCACCGGAAAACCGACCGCATGAACTCTTACCCGCCGTTTGCCGGACCGGTCGGTCCGGTTGAGGCTGTCCACGGTATTGACGACAGTCTGTATCGAACCACGCGCAAAGTCGTCACCGAACACGTACAGGCTGATGCGTTTGTCTTTTGCGTAAAACCGGCGGATCGCCGCTTCGATACCCTCGACCGGGCTGGAGTTGGAAAATGGTTGCCAGCCGCTCAACCGGCTGATGATCGCCTTGCGTCGTGCCGGTGTATCCGGGATCCAGCGACCCTTGTATTGCGAGAACATGTAATCGCCCATGTCGTTCAACACCTGAATGCCCTTGACCCGCGGATAGATATCCAGCACCTCGGTCACTTTCCTTAATACCAGCGGCCAGGCATTCTGCTGCATGGAACCTGATGTATCGATAATAAAAATGATGTACTCGCTGTCGACAGGTACCCCGCCGATCGTACTTCGCGCATGCGTGCGCTTGTAGTCAGTACCGAGCAAGCGACGCATGTCATCGGATAGTTCCTGTTTGGCCGATGCCAGCTGCTTCGCGATAATGGTCTGGGCATCATGTTCGTTACGGGTCGTCGCGTAGCGGCCACGCACCGATGACAAGTCGCCCTTCAGGCGCGCCAGTTTCGCCTTGTTCCCGGACAGCTGCTCAGCTTTCGCTGTCAGTTCACGATTAAGAATCGTGGTATCGCCACGAATTTCGTGCAACTCGGCTTCCAGTCGTTGCACCAGCCCGGTCAGGTCAACAGCCAGCAGTTCGATAACATGCGGTTCGGAAATCTTGACGATTACCAGCAACAGGATGATGGCGCCAAAGCCACAGGACACCACGTCCAGAAAGGACAGGTTGAAAATATCAATGCTGCGTCGCTGGCGCTTGCTCATGGTAGGAGCGAATTCATTCGCGACCGGAGGGGCAGCCTGGCAGCGATCGCGGCTGAAGCCGCTCCTGCGCCATATTTATCCATCTTTCGCAGGAGCGAATTTATTCGCGATCGGAGGATTAGCCTGGCACCAATCGCGGCTGAAGCCGCTCCTGC
>JBDLJX010000066.1:0-14358 GCA_039714155.1 Pseudomonadota bacterium
CCCCCATTGCCTGGGCCTGGGCGAAATGATGCGTGAAAGGACATAGAAATAGGCTGAAATGCTAGCCCAAACAGTTATTCTGATTGGGTATCGTTGTAACTTATTGATTAAATGGTGCCGGAGAGAGGAATTGAACCCCCGACCTTCTCATTACGAGTGAGCTGCTCTACCGACTGAGCTACTCCGGCGTAAGGCATGGCAGTATAAAGCGGAGACCGGTAACAGGCAAAGCACCGGTTGAACATGAGCTGCAAAGACTGGGGTGCTACTACCGGGTAGCGTTACGCACACGCATAATGACATCAACACCTTCGGCAACCGTACCCTGCGGCAGTGCGGCCAGCGACTCGACTGCCAGCTTGTCGATATTGATATCGATCAGTTCGCCGGTATCAATATTATAGAAATGATGATGATCGCTGGTATTGGAATCGTAGAACACGCGCGTCGGGTCAACAATAACCTCGCGTACCAGTCCCTTGCGGGCAAACAGGCCCAGGGTGTTGTAGACCGTTGCCTTGGAAACATGGTGGCTACCGTCATTGACCTTCCTCATCACCTGGTCAGCTGACATATGCTGGTCGCGATTAAACAGAATGCGCGCAATCATCATGCGTTGCTGGGTTGGCATCACGCCATGCGACTTCAACAGGCCGGCAATGTCCTCCGGACTGCGTGTTGATGTGTGTGTTTGCATATCCATTTTTTTAATTATAAATCTGCTATACCCTTGTCGTCCATGTTTTTCCTTACCGGTTGAAAGGATAATCAGGCCCTGTGGAGCTGAAATGGCGCAGTATCGGTGAAGCTGTCCTGCTGCAGGATCTGGTCTGCCAGCAGCCGGGCTGATGCCGGCGCCATGACGACACCGTTGCGAAAATGCCCGGTATTGATAAACAGCCCCGCGAAGGCCGGGTGCTGACCGATAAACGGCACCCCGTCAGACACCCCCGGTCGCAAGCCTGACCAGTGCCTGACCACTTCGTAATTATCAAGTATCGGCAGCAGTTCCGTGGCCCTTTGCATCAACATCTTCCGGGCAGTGACTGTCGTTGCATCTTCATAGCCAACATCTTCCAGGGTACTGCCTGCCAGGATCAAGCCATCCCGACGCGGTATGAGGTAATGGTCCCGGTACAGGACAATGTGCTGCAGCAGTCCCGCGCTTGCCTGGTACTGGATCATCTGTCCGCGAACCGGTTTTACCGGTAGCTCCAGCCCCAGCTTTTGCAGCAGCAAGGGACTCCAGGCACCACCTGCCACTATCACCCGGTCGGCAGGGTATTCACCGCGATCCGAGATCACGCCCTGTACCCGGCCATCCACCTCGATGAAGCCGGTTACCTCCGTTTGCTCATGCAGCACAACCCCGACATTTGGCAACATCCGTCCCAGCGCCTTGCACAACTGCGGGTTCCGAAGCTGCGCAACCTGCAGTAACAACAGTGAGGCTCGGGGAAACATGCCCAGCCCGGGCTCCAGCTCTGACAGATGCCTGCCGTCGATTGACTGCAAGCTGCATTCATGGCGTTCTGCCCATTTACTGATGTGTGCATCCGCACTCACATCGAGCATCAACAGACCACTTTGCAACCACTCGATATCGATACCGGTAGCGGCATGTAATATTTCAGCCAACTGGGGATAGAACTGCTGGCTCCACTGTACCAGTGCAGACACCGGGTCCGGATAACTCCATGGCAGCAGCGGCGAGAGAATACCACCACCGGCCCAGGATGCCTCCCGACAGATTTTACCCCGCTCAAGCAACCGCACCGTCATGCCAGCGCGACCCAGGAACCATGCCGTCAGCATGCCGACAAGGCCGCCGCCGACAACAACACAATCCGTCTGCCTGTGTTGTTGTGTCATTTGAATGTAGCCAGGCCGGGTAAAGCCCGGTTACGTCCTGCCGATAAAAATTGAATGGGGTCAAACTCGATTGCCATGTCTGCGATACACCCCTGTCGTTTCCGGTGGCTGGAAAACCGGGAGCTGCGTATACGGAAATCCGCCTATCGGGTAAAACAGGCCGCTTATCTTATAGCGGATGACAGCCACGAGCGAGGTTTGTAAAACTTTAATTATGGAAAAAGAATCCGGGATTACCCTGCTGGAACTGCTGATCACCATTGTGATGCTGTCCATCTTGCTGGCCGTTGGTGTTCCCAGCCTGCAGGACTTCATTAAAAACAACCGTATTACCGGCCAGGCCAATGACCTCGCTATCGCCATCCAGCTGGCGCGCAGTGAAGCCGTCAAGCGCGGCACCGGTGGCATCATCTGCGCCAGCGATGACGAGGCCACCTGCTCCAACAGTGACGACTGGAGCACCGGCTGGATTGTCTACACTGACGTAGACCAGGACGGCAACCTGAATCTGGATGCCAGCGGTGACGGCAGCGAGGACTGTGTTAATGATGACTGCCTGATCCGCACCCGGGCCACATTACCCAGGAGCACACTCGATGGTGCCGGTAACAGCAGCATCAATTTCCTGCCTAACGGACTGGTGAACAGTGGCACCGACATAACCCTGACGCTGACATCAGACGACTGTTACAAGAAACAGGTCCGGGAAATCACCATTACCCAGCGTGGTCATACCTACGTCAGAACACTGGAGTGCCCGTAACCATGCCTGCAGTCAAACGTCACACATGCCACCAGCAAGGCGGTTTCACGCTACTGGAAGTCCTGATTGCACTGCTGGTGCTGTCGATCGGCCTGCTCGGTCTGGCCGCATTGCAAACTGTCGGCCTGCGTTCCAACCAGATGGCCACCATGCGCACCCAGGCAACACAGATCTCCTATGACATCACCGACCGCATGCGCGCCAACCCGGACGGCCTGACAACTGCAAACCAGTACTACGTAATTGGCACCGGTACCAGTCCGACCGACCATGGCAAGGACTGTGATGCCGTGACATGCACATCACAGGAGCTCGCGACATTCGACCTGTTGCAGTGGCGCAGCCAGGTCCAGGGCTTGCCGGACGGCTTGAGCTCCGTCGCGCAGACAGTCACTGCCAGTGGCCTCGTTACCCATACCATTACCGTTTACTGGAACGAGGAACGCGATCCCAATGCAGTCGGGACCGGTTGCAATCCGAACGATGCTACCGACCTGCGTTGCATCCAACTGACCATATAATCACGGGACTGCCATGAACCGACCTTATACACCTTGCCAGCCAACCATGCAGACCAGTCGTGGCTTCAGCATCGTTGAGCTGATGGTTGCACTGGTCATTACACTCGTTCTGCTCAGTGGTATCGGCCAGATATTTCTCAGTTCGAAGAAGAGCTTCACAATCCAGGAAACACTGGCACGCCAGCAGGAAAACGGCCGTTTTGCCATTGATATGATTGCACAGGACCTGCGTCGCGCCGGCTACTGGGGTGGAACGGCAATTCTGCCGGAAATAGAAGGCAGCCAGGCACCAAGCACGCCGGATAGCAGCGACGGTTCATACTTTACCTGCCCGACCGGTGACAACACCTGGGGCCGCATGATCTATTACCGTGTATTCGGCATTAATGATGCCAGAACAAACTATGCCTGCATTCCGGGCAGCGGCACCGGCGGCTACCTGCGCGGCGATGTGCTGGTTGCCCGCTATGCATCGGCCTACCAGGTCGGTGGCACCACACTGGCAAATTTCAACGTACAGCCAGATCGCCTGTATATACGTTCGACCGTTTTCCAGGGCCGAATATTCAATGGTGCCGAGGAAGGTGACAGCATCAACCAGGTCGAGAGCGTTGCCGCCGCCCGTGAAAGTGTCGTGATTGCGCATGCTTACTATATTGGTGACTCCGGCCGCACCTGCCGGGGTGAGGTGGTGCCATCCCTGTTCCGTGTCACCCTGTCCAGTAACGGCACGCCAACTGTTAATGAAATCGCCTACGGCGTTGACCAGTTTCAGGTGCGCTATGGCGTGGATACCGATATCGACCTCAACATCAGCCCGCCGGATTCCGATGGTGACAACCTGATTGACGCCTACCTGGATGCCAACAACATCAACAATGATGACAGCCCGCCATATGCCTCACCGCACTGGCGACAGGTGGTTGCTGCCAAGGTGTGGCTGATCACCCGGGCCGAATGCGGTGAGACCGGTCTGGTCAACAACCAGACCTATGCAGACCTGGGTGACGTGGATCATGCGGTCAACGATGACTACCGTCGCCAGCGCTATCAGACCACCGTCTTTATGCGCAACCTGACACTGACCGAACGGCCCTGATACAGGAAGGTTCCCGACATGACTGACAAGACACGCTACATGGCAGTATCAAACCGGCAACGCGGCGCCGCGCTGTTCATGGCGCTTATCTTCCTGCTGATCATGACCATACTTGGCGTTTTCGGCATGAACATTTCACGCCTTGAAAACCAGATGGCCGGCAACAACCAGTTCCAGACCAGCGCACTCAGCAATGCCGAGCTGGCCATTAGCACCGCGCGCAATGATCTCCAGAACGCCATTGACAGCGGCCTGGAGTTCATCGATACCGGCGATTTTCTTTATGACAGTTCGGGCGAGAACCCCGGTGCCGAGACGGTGGATCCCTCGGTACTCGACTGGTCGACATTCACGCACGGCAATGTCGACATTGATGGTGATGGCAATGTCGACCCTAATACCCGCTTTGTCATTGAATATACCGGCTGCGACGTCAAACTCGGCAACACCGTCGATGACTGCAATACCTCCTGCTTTGATACGCAGTCATGCGGCTACGTATTCCTGATTACAACCCAGAGCGAAGCCAGCCGCGGCGCCAAGCGCAACGTGCAGTCTGCATTCGCGCTGACAGAAGGACCGGGCGGTTCCTGATTTTTCCGGAGTCAATACTATGAATACTTCAAGGAAGTTCCTCTATCTCAAGATCGCCGGCATTTTTGCAATCGTCACTACACTGGTGTTTGCGGCAATGACATTCAATCCGGCCACGCAGCCCGCGATTGTCATTGGCCCGTATGCCTTCGATGCCGGCAACCTGCTGGATGGCCAGGCCAGGGCCTTCCGGCCGTGGTTTGAGAACGGCTCCTGGCAGGGTGACCTGATCGAATACAACGTCGATGAGTTTGGTATCCGCACTACCGACGCCGATGTTGGCTCCAACCCGCCCACGGCAACCGGCACTAACTGGATGGCACGCGCCACCTTCGCCGACAAGGAAGCCGGCGTTTCCGACTACTGGCAGGAGTCAAACGGCAGCGATTCCAAGCGGAATATCTTCACCGTCAACAGCGACTCAGGCAGCCAGGTCGACTTCCTCTGGGACAACCTCAGCGCCCTGCAGCAGTCGGCGCTTGACCAGGCTACCGTTGATGCTGGCCTGACCCTCTCCTACAGCAGCAACATCCTGAATTTCGTCCGCGGTGATCGCAGCGAGGATAAGAGCAACACCGGTGGCACCCTGCGCCTGCGTTTCAGCCTGCTCGGCGACATCATTAATTCCAACCCGGTTTACATTGGCAAACCCGAAGAGGCCTTCATCATCGAAGGTTTCCCGACCTTTAAATTCGACAATCTGCTCCGCGAGGCTCGCGTCGCCGTCGGCGCCAATGACGGCATGCTGCATGTCTTCGATGCTGCCGATGGCTCCGAGGTCTATGCCTACATTCCATCCATGCTCCTCGGGAAACTGGGCAAGCTTGCCGCCATCCCCTATCGCCATACCTACTATGTTGATGGCCAGCTGAGCTACGCCTCGGCAATCATCGATGCTGCCTGGAAATCGATACTGACCGGCGGGCTTGGCGCCGGCGGCAAGGGCCTGTTTATCCTCGACGTCACCGACCCCGATCCCACGGATGACAAGGTGCTGTATGAAAAGACCGGCAATGATTTCGGTTACATCTACGGCAAACCACGTCTAGGCCGTAATGCCGACGGCATCTGGAACGTTTACATCGGTAATGGCTATGACAGCACCAATGGCGTCGCCAAACTGCTCATCATCAGCCTGGAAGATGGCAGTGTAACCACCATATCAACCGGTATCGCCGGCGGCCTGTCCGCCCCGGCGATTGTCAGTGGCCCGGACCGCGTAGTCGACTTTGTCTACGCCGGTGACAGCAATGGCGACATGTGGAAGTTTGACATCGCCAACAACACCGCAACCAGGATCTACGATGGCATACCGGACCAGCCCATCATGAGCGCGCCCGTGATTGGCGCCCATCCGAATGGTGGCTTCATGGTGTTCTTCGGTACCGGCAATATGACCAGCTTGACCGATGTTGCTGATACCAGCTACCCCACCCAGGCCATCTACGGCATCTGGGACAGCCCGATTGGCAGCACCATCGTGCAACAGTACCTGCGCGAGACCCAGGCTACCTTTAGCACCGACGATGGTAACGGCAATATCACCACCAACACGACCGACGTCCGCTACGTCACCGACAGCGCGGGCAACCCGGCCAATGCCACAGTCGACTATGTCTGTGCCGCCAATGACGCAACCTGCGCCATGGGCTGGAAGGCCGAACTGCCAAACACCGGCGAACGGGTGCTGGCAACCCCGAGCCTGCGTGCCGGCCGTGTCTCGGTGGTGACGACCAACCCGGTCGGCACCGATGGTGAACCTGACCTGGGGGGTGACAGCTGGCTGATGTCACTGTTCTATCTCACTGGCGGTGACGGCAACGATGTGACCTTCAACCTGAGTGGTGATGCCGTGCTGAATGCGGATGACAGATTTACCGTCAGTTCCGTGAGCGTGCCGCCGGTCGGCGTCAGTCTCGGTGACGGCATTATCTCGCAACCGGCCATCGTGCGTGTCGCGGATGGTATCGATATGGTGTTTATCAACGGCCTGCGCCTGCCAATCCCGCAGGTCTTCGAAGGTGGTCCGTTCCTGAGCGGTCATATCGATGTCGAGACCGACAGCCCCAATGCAAAGCCGCTGCCTGGTGGCTCGGTCGCACCGAACAACCTTTCCAAGCACAGCGATGACTACAACATCCAGACCAGCGATGGTCTTGGCCGCGGTGTCGATGGCCACGTACATGCCTATGACACCATCCACAACATCACCTGGATCGATTTCTTCGAACTGGAACCGCGTCGCGGCGCCGGCAACCTGGCGGCTCTGCCAGTCCCCGCATCCGGTGACAGCTGCCCCTCCGGCAGCACCGGCGTTTTCGACAACTCCGATCCGCCGGTCCTGCAGGGCTGTGTTGAAACCGTGGAAGCCGAGCTGAACCGTGCCTATGACACCTATGGCGCACCGGAGACCAGCCCGGTCGAGGCGCCGACCCTGGCCGCTGAAGTCTACGGGCTTGGCGCCAACACGCCGCTACTCTCAAGCCAGAGGTTCATCGTGACGCTTGCCAATGCCGACCTGACTCCGGGCGGCAAGCTGCAGATCGGTTGCCGTGTCTGGGATGTCGAGGAGTACCAGGATATGCTCACGGCGCAGCTGGAAGCCACGCCAACGCCTCACCCTGCGGCACTTGACGATTGCCCTGCTAACGATGACTGCCCCAATGCCATTCACTCCCCCTTCATCAATAATAGCCTGGTCTTTACCCTGGACAGCATAGCCGAGGGCAAGTACGTCGATTCCGCCGGCGAGGCCCATGACGATGGTGGCGATTGCTCCGCCCTTGATGAAGATGAGGGTCTCAGCCAGACACCGACCCTGCGCCTCGGCTTTAACCAGCGCTCCATCCTCGATGGCGGCATCCACGGTACCCGTTCGCAGTGCGTACTCGGCCTGCATGACTGGCGCGAGAAGGTCTGCTACCCGGATGCCGACGTACTGGCACAGGCCGAAACGGCTTTGGCCGCCGGCCTGCCGAAACCGCACCCGGTGACCCTATACAAAAACTGCGACGGGATACCGGCGACACCGGCGATTGACTATATTCGTGACCCGGCGCTGAACCTGCATCTGACAGAAAGTCTGGAAGGTGACATTGGCAAGTGGCGCACACGTAACGGTGCAATGACCCTGCAACTGCTCAAGGTAGACAATGCTAACAGTGATCAGCGATTTAACCTGCAGAATAAAGATTACTTGCCCCAAACATCCAAGGGCATAAAGGTCACCCGCTTTGGTGGCACCTACGCGCAGATGTTTACAACAACCAGGAAATCAGGGGGGCTGACCTACCCTGACGCGGGGGATGCCGGCAACCTGGATACCGGCGAGAGTGCCTGGCCCGAGAGCGGCCTGCTGTATGAATCCACCCTGTACTGGCACTACAGCGACCTGGCCGACAAGCTGCGCCGGGACGATCCGGCATCCATTCCCTGTTATGGCGATGCCAACTACAACAGCGCGTTGGTCCAGGAGCTTGGCGGACTGACCGAAGAAAGATACCTGGCGCTGATTGCCTCACTCGGTGATGAAACCGACAACAACAGCCTGATTTCGCAATATTCCGCCCTGCTGGATGCGCTGGCCGCTGCCTTTGCCAGTGGTGACCAGGACCAGATCAATCAGGCGCTACTGGACCTGGGTAATTTGCTGGATGCCAATCAAGCCCTGTATGATTTCGCGCAATACCGCGACTATGCCCCTGGTCACATTCCTGAACAGCACCTGCTGGACATCGACAAGAACCAGACCGATGGCGGCGGCGATTACGATGGTGGCAACAGCGCCGATGACGGCACACCGGTCGATGTCGACGACCTCGAAGGCTTCGGCATGGGTGGTGGCGGCGGCAACGGCGGTAGCGGCGGCGGTCTGAGCGGGAACGACGTCATCGACGGCCTGCGCATCTGGATCGACCCGCGTGACTGACGGTAGAATACGGGGTAACGGCTTGCTTGCCTGTTACCCCGGACTTTCACCAACATTCGAAGTTTGTATTAAAAAGGGACAGAGTTATGAACAAAATGATCCGTGGTTTCACCCTGATTGAATTAATGATCGTCATTGGCATTCTGGCAATCGTAATTACCATTGGCTATCCCGCCTACCGGGACCAGGTCATGAAATCACGCCGCGCCGAAGGCATGGGCGAATTACTGGAGCTTGCCGATCGCATGGAGCGCTTCTACTCGGGTAACGGCACCTATGCCGGCGCCACCCTGGGACCGGACGCCGATGACGTGTATGAAACCTCGACTGAAAAGGGCAATTACACGCTCGGTATAACGGCACAGACAGCAACCCTGTTCACTATCACGGCCGACCCGACAGGTCCCCAGGACAAGGACAAATGCGGCATGTTCACCATGACATCCACCGGCCAGAAGTCCGCAGAAGGCGGCAACAAGTGCTGGAAGATATGATAAATTCGAAACAGATTCTGGCAGATCGGGAAATCAATGCCCTTCCCTAATCCTGCAACGCCCGCGGCAACGAGAACGTCACCTGCTCCGCCCTGCCCTGCGATTCTTCCACAACCATGGCACCCCGGTCACACAGCTGTTCGACCACGGCTGCTACCAGCTCTTCCGGTGCCGAGGCGCCGGCCGTCAGGCCAAGACACTGCTTGCCCTGCAGCCACTCCTGTCTGATCTCACTCGCCGCATCGACCAGGTAGGCCGGTACGCCCTGGTTCCCGGCAATTTCTCGCAAGCGGTTGGAATTCGAACTGTTGGGCGAGCCTACCACCAGGAACACGTCACACTGTTCGGCCAGTGACTTCACCGCATCCTGCCGGTTCTGGGTGGCATAACAGATATCATCCTTGCGCGGTCCCTCGATTGTCGGGAAGCGCGCCCGCAGGGCCTCTATCACCCGGGCAGTATCATCGACGGACAGTGTCGTCTGGGTAACAAAGGCAAGTTCATCAGCTTGTTTGATTGACAGGGCCGCTACATCAGCCGGCGTCTCGACCAGGTACATCGCCCCGCCACTCGACTGGTCATACTGGCCCATGGTGCCCTCCACTTCCGGGTGCCCCTTGTGGCCAATCAGGATGCATTCACGACCAGCCTGCGCATGCTGGCTGACTTCGAGATGTACCTTGGTGACCAGTGGGCAGGTGGCATCAAACACCCGCAGGTCGCGCCGGGCAGCTTCCTCGTGAATAGCCTTTGCCACGCCATGCGCACTGAAAATTACCGTCGCGCCATCCGGGACCTCATGCAACTCCTCAACAAAGATTGTTCCAAGCTCACGCAGACGTTCCACGACATGGCGGTTGTGCACCACCTCGTGACGCACATAGATCGGCGCACCGAACAGTTCCAGTGCACGTTCGACGATCTCGATCGCACGATCGACACCGGCACAAAAACCACGGGGATTGGCAAGCAGGATTTTCATAACAGGCCGTGTGGGAATTCAGGACTGAATTATACAGTTAATTAATCGCAGGTCGGGCATGTAGCCCGGATGGAGCGAAGCGTAATCCGGGATGATGGTTACTCGGTATTTCCCGGATTCCGGCCTGCATCCGGGCTACAAACTGCAATGAATTCATTCCTCGACGTTATCCGCCGGCACCACGTCCAGGATCTCTACCTCAAACACCACCGTATGCCCTGCCATGGGATGATTGAAATCCACTTCCACTGAATCATCATTAACCGTCAGCACGGTACCGGGTATTTCATCACCCGCCTCCGGCTCGAAGCCGATTATCAGACCCGGCTCCAGCACCATATCATCCGCAAACCGGGAACGCGGCAGGGAATGTATCTTCTCCGGTTCACGCAGACCGAAGGCCTGTTCGGGATACAGTTCCAGCCGCTGTTTGTCACCGGGATACAGGCCGTACAGTCCGAGCTCCAGACCATGCACCAGCGCTCCGTCACCCATGGTAAATGTCAGTGGTTCATCGTCGAAGGTTGACTCTGCCACGGTGCCGTCTTCCAGCGTCAACGACAGGTGCAGGGTAACGGTACTGGCGATGCCGATCTGGTGCTTCATGATTTGGCCCGGGATGCCTTCTGACTATGACGATGTGTCAGCCAGGCATCCAGCAACAGCAGGCCGGCGCCGATGGTGATGGCACTATCGGCGATATTGAACGTCGGCCAGTGCCAGCTTTGAAAATAGACATCGATGAAATCGATCACATGTCCGTATACCAGACGGTCTATCAGGTTACCGATGGCCCCGCCCAGTATCAGCGAGAATGCCAGCGCCAGCCGCACCTGATCTGCCTTGAGTCGACGCATCCAGACAACAAGCACGGCAATAACCAGCAGCGAGACGCCGGCAAAGAACCAGCGCTGCCAGCCGCCGGCATTGCTGAGAAAACTGAACGCGGCACCGGTATTGTAGGCCAGCCGCAGGTTGAGAAACGGTATCAGCGCAACCGGATCGTGAAATGTCAGCATAGCCCCGGCAATCAGCTTGCTGCACTGATCCAGCAACAGCACCACGGCGGAAATCCAGAACCACTTCAAGACAGGTTACCGGAAGCGTCAGGCGTAACGCCTGACCTCACCCTCGCCCGACACATTGTCGACACAACGGCCACAGATCTCCGGATGCCCGGCATGACTGCCAACGTCCTCGCGGTGATGCCAGCAACGGACACATTTTTCATGCGCTGATGGCGTCGCAACAATCCATACCCCGACATCCGGCACACCGGCATCGACGGCATCCACAGGTCGTTCATCTGCCGGGTGCACGCGTGCATAGGACGTAATCAGGACAAAGCGAAGTTCATCCTCAAGTGCATTCAGCAGGGTACCGGTATCGCTCTCGACATACAGGTCAACCTCGGCACCAAGCGAGGAGCCGATCTTGCCATCGGCGCGCAACTGCTCCAGTTCCTTGCTGACGGCCTCCCGGATACTGACAACCCGCGCCCAGAAGTCAGGGCCCATCGATTGCGTGGCCGCATCGGCACCGGCAAATGCATCGGGCAGGTCATACCAGCCGGACAACAGCACAGACGCAGCACGCTCACCCGGGATCTGCTGCCAGATTTCCTCGGCAGTAAAGCTGAGGATCGGTGCCAGCCAGCGCGCCAGTGCTTCAACCACGTGATACATGGCGGTCTGCGCGGAACGCCGCGGGACGCTGTTGGCCTGCGTGGTGTATTGCCGGTCCTTGATGATATCGAGATAGAAACTGCCCATATCAACCGCACAAAAGTTATGCACCAGCTGATAGATCCGGTGGAATTCGTAATCATCGTAGGCCTGCCGTATCTGCGCCTGCAGCTGACGGGTGCGCTCGACTGTCCAGCGGTCCAGCACCAGCATGTCCCCGGTAGCCAGCAAATCGCTGGCTGGATCGAAGCCGTTCAGATTGCCAAGCAGGAAGCGCGCCGTATTGCGCATGCGTCGATAGGCCTCTGCTGTACGCTTGAGGATCTCGTCAGACACACTCATCTCGCCACGGTAGTCAGTCGCAGCAACCCACAAGCGCAGAATGTCGGCACCGAGGGAATTAACAACCTTCTGCGGCGCCACCACATTGCCCTTCGACTTCGACATCTTCTGCCCCCTGGCGTCGACCGTAAAGCCGTGCGTCAGCACTTCCCGGTATGGCGCCTTGCCTCGCATGGCAACAGCTGTCAGCAATGATGACTGGAACCAGCCGCGATGCTGATCGGAGCCTTCCAGGTACAGGTCGGCCGGACATGCCAGCTCATCGCGCTGTTCCAGCACGGTATAATGTGTGACCCCGGAATCAAACCAGACATCCAGCGTATCGCTGGTCTTGTCATAATCCCCGGCATCACTGCCCAGCAATTCGGCCGGATCGAGGTCGAACCAGGCATCAATACCGCCCGCCTCGACCCTGTCTGCTACTGCCGCGATCAGCTGCACACTGTCGGGGTGCAGATCACCGGTCTGCTTATTGACAAACAGCGGGATCGGCACACCCCAGGTGCGTTGCCTGGAAATACACCAGTCCGGGCGATTTTCAACCATGCCCTCGATGCGCGCCTGTCCCCAGTCCGGCACCCATTTGACCTGCCTGATCTCGTCCATGGCAGCAGTGCGCAGACCATGCCGTTCCATACTGATAAACCACTGCGGGGTGGCACGGAAAATAATCGGTGTCTTGTGGCGCCAGCAATGCGGGTAACTGTGACGCAGCATTTCCTCATGCACCAGCGCACCCTTGCCCTTCAGCACCTCGATAACCCTGTTGTTGGCTGCAAACACGTGCTCGCCGGCAAACAACTCGGTATCTGGCAGGAAACGGCCGTCGTTGCCGACCGGATTATCGACCGGCAGGCCATAACGACTGCCGACCACGTAGTCATCCTGGCCATGTCCTGGCGCGGTATGCACGGCGCCGGTACCCGTCTCCGTGGTGACGTGCTCTCCCAGGATGACCGGGACCTCGCGGTGATAAAACGGGTGCCCCAGCTTCAGGCCTTCCAGATCACTGCCCTTGCAATAGGCCACGACCTGGTAGTGCTCGACCCCGTAGCGCAGCATGACATCCTTCAACATGGCATCGGCCAGCACCAGGCGTTCGGCGCCGTGACCGGCATTGCACTGCACCACGACATAATCCAGCTCCGGGTTCACTGCCACCGCCCGGTTGGCCGGCAGGGTCCAGGGTGTTGTTGTCCAGATGACGGCGGAAACCGGGCCCTCGCCCGACTGGCCGTCGACATGATGGCAGCGCGCCAGCAGGCCCTCCTCGTTGAGGACGGGGAAACGCACGTCGATAGCAGGCGAGTCCTTGTCTTCATACTCGACCTCGGCCTCCGCCAGCGCCGAGCCACAGTCGGTACACCAGTGCACCGGTTTGGAGCCCTTGTTCAGATGACCGTTTTCAACGATTTTGCCAAGTGCGCGGATGATATCGGCCTCGAACCGGTAGTTCATGGTCAGGTAGGGATTGCTCCAGTCCCCCAGCACACCGAGCCGGATAAAGTCAGCACGCTGACCATCCACCTGTTTGCCGGCATAGTCGCGGCACGCCTGGCGGAAGGTGGCGGCATCGACCTTCCTGCCGACCTTGCCGATCTTCTTCTCGACATTGAGCTCGATTGGCAGGCCGTGGCAGTCCCAGCCAGGCACATACGGCGCATTGAAACCGCTGAGTGTCTTGCTCTTGACGATGATGTCTTTCAGCACTTTATTAACGGCATGACCGATGTGGATATTGCCGTTGGCATATGGGGGACCATCATGCAGGATGAACACCGGCCGGTCCTTGCCGACCTTGCGCAGCTGGCCATAAAGATCCATTTCATCCCAGCGCTTCAGCACTTCCGGCTCACGGTTGGGCAGATTGCCCTTCATGGGGAAAGCCGTCTTCGGCAGGTTGAGTGTGTCTTTATAGTCAGTCATTAAAATTTCTTTACCGCAGTGTCGCAGAGAGCGCAGAGTTATAACCCATTCGCATTGCGTTTTATACCATTTTTCATAAGCAAGACATTAAAATTCAACAACAAACCAGGCTTTCAAAATCACAAACAGTAACCACAGGAGCGTCGTAGGAG
>JBDLJX010000067.1:0-13933 GCA_039714155.1 Pseudomonadota bacterium
TTCAGCCGCAACCGGTTGCGCACCTTCAGCGCATACAGGTGACGCTCGGCATCCACCAGGTGTTGCCCCCAGTGCATGCGATAGGTTGTCTGCCAGGCCTGCGCGGCACGCTGCGGCCAGGCATCATCCAGCAGTTTCAGCCCGTGCTGCAGGTCAAAATAAATGTCAGTGAGATCATCCGCCAGGCTGCCTGACATATGCACCTGCTCCGGGGAGGCATCGAACTCGAGCCAGTAACTGTCCCGCTCACCAAGTTGCTGGCGCAGCCGGCTATACAGGTCGAAACGCTCATCAAGGTCAATGTCGGTGGACAACGACTCCCCGGCATCATGGGAACTCAGTGATGTTACTGCCGAGTGCAGACGCGGCAACACTCCATACAAATCCTCCAGCCAGGACTCGTGAGTGTTTTTGTGGTTATTAATCAGGCCGCAGAAGGCCTCTGCAGCGACTGCCATTTCAGACAATTTCTCGGAAATTGTTTCCATTGACCAGATTCAGTTCCGCCGGTGCATAATTCCAGTGTAGCCAATTCTGCGGATTCTGCCTGCTGCGAGCAGGAGGCGAACGATCAGATTTCCACCATCTCGAAATCTTCCCTGGCCGCACCACATTCGGGGCATACCCAGTTGGCCGGGATGTCGTCCCAGCGCGTGCCCGGCGCAAAGCCTTCTTCAGGAAGACCGTCGGCCTCGTTATAGACAAAACCACACACAACGCACATGTATTCCTTGTAATCGTTCATTCTTTTGTGTCTCGGCTATTATCTTCATACAGACAGGGCGCGCATTGTACCGGTCTGTCAGCTTAAGGTCAGTTGTTATACGTGAAACGTGAGACGTGAAAGGTGAAGAACGTAAGACGTGAAACGTGAAAGGTGATGTTACCGGGTAATTCTACCGTGGATAGCCCGGTTATTTTGATGTTTTTCGTTTCACGCTTCACGTCTCACGCCTTACAATTCAGGCACAGATGAGAAAAATCCCTATAGTACTGGTATTTGCCGGTCACGATCCGTCTGGTGGCGCCGGCATACAGGCCGATATCGAGGCGCTGGCCAGCCAGGGCTGTCACGCGGCATCGGTCATTACCGCCCTGACCGTACAGGACACGACCGATGTCGCCGGGTTCCGTGCCCTCGAGGCAACCGATATCGTCACCCAGGCGCGCGCCGTCCTCGAGGACATGCCGGTCGCCCTGTTCAAGCTGGGTATGCTGGCCAGCGTCGAAAATGTCGAGGTCATTCACACCATTCTCACCGATTACCCGCAGATCCCGGTGGTACTGGACCCGGTGCTGGCCAGCGGCCGTGGCACCGCGTTAGGTGGTCAGGAACTGGTCGAGGCCATCCGGGTGCTGCTGTTGCCAATGACGACCGTACTGACGCCCAACAGCCTGGAGGCACGGGCACTGGCACAGGGCGCGGACACCCTCGAGGCCAGTGCCCTCGCACTGCTGGATGAGGGGGTGGATTACCTGCTGGTTACCGGCAGCCACGAAAACACCCCGCAAGTCGAGAACCGGCTGTACCACGACAATCGCCTGCTGGAGAGCTTTACCTGGGAACGTCTGCCACACAGTTACCACGGTTCCGGCTGCACGCTGGCATCCAGCCTGGCCGGTCTGCTGGCCCACGGGCTGGAACCATTTAGCGCCATCCATGAAGCGCAGGAATTCACCTGGAACGCCCTCCGGCATGGCTACCGGCCCGGTCTTGGGCAATACCTGCCGGACCGTTTCTTCTGGGCAGGAGAAGATGACCGTTGAAATCCGGCGCGGGCTGTATGCCATCACCGACAGCCGTCTGATCCCGGGTGAACTGTTAACCGATGCCGTCGGGCAGGCCATTCAGGGTGGTGCGCGTGTCATTCAGTATCGCGACAAGACACTGAACGACAAAGAACGCCGTCAACAGGCGGAAACGCTTGCCAGCCTGTGCCGCGAACACGATGTCCCGCTGATCATCAATGACAACGTTGCCCTGGCTAAAGCGGTTAACGCCACCGGTGTCCATATCGGCAGGCACGATACCGATATTGCCGCTACCCGCAGCCAGCTGGGGCCGGCCGCGATTATTGGCGTCTCCTGCTATAACCGGATAGAACTTGCCGTACAGGCCGCGGCAGCCGGTGCCGACTATGTCGCCTTCGGGCGCTTCTTCCCGTCATCGACCAAACCCGACGCCGTCCAGGCACAAGCCGCATTGCTGCAAGCCGCCCGGCAGGCCATCGACCTGCCGATCGTCGCCATCGGTGGTATCACAGCCGAAAACGGCGGGGAACTGGTCAGGGCCGGTGCCGACCTGCTGGCCGTGATCCACGGTGTGTTTGGCCAGCCGGATGTACGGGCGGCGGCACGACGCTATGCCGCCTTATTTGAACAAGGCGATGGGGTTTGATTAATAAATAGCCACGAAATCCACGGAAGAACACGGAAAAATAAAAAATTGCCCCTGCAAGCAAGAATGTAGCCCGGATGGAGCGCAGCGGAATCCGGGAAAGTTTTTTTACACCGATCACCCCGGATTCCGGCCCCTGCCTACATCCAATCGGGGCAGGCTCTCTTAGGGCCTGCATCCGGGCTACATTCTATTTTTTTGTCCTTATTTTTCCGTGTTCTTCCGTGGATTCCGTGGCTATTTGGGTTTACTTGCCGTTTGCCGTTTGCAGTTCACGTTTCACCTTTTACTTTTCACTTCTCACGCCATGATGAGACAATGCGCCTCTACTGAACCGCGCACCAACCACAAGGACCTGCACCATGACCCGCTCGCACGATGACTTTGAAGCTGCCTGCCGGCACATCCCCGGCGGGGTGAATTCACCGGTACGGGCCTTCCGCGGCGTTGGCGGCGAACCGGTATTCTTTGCCAGCGGTGACGGCCCGCACCTGGTGGATGTCGATGGCAAACGCTATATCGACTATGTCGCTTCCTGGGGACCGATGATTGCCGGGCATGCGCATCCTGATGTCATCCGCGCCGTGCAGGAGGCCGCCGCACAGGGTCTGGGCTATGGCGCCCCCACGGAAATCGAGACGCGCATGGCGGACAAGCTGTGCCAGATGGTGCCATCGATGCAACTGGTACGCATGGTCAACTCGGGCACCGAGGCCACCATGAGCGCCATCCGGCTGGCCCGCGGTTTTACCGGCCGCGATCGTATCGTCAAGTTCGAGGGCTGCTATCACGGCCATTCCGATGCCTTGCTGGTGAAAGCAGGTTCCGGCACCCTGACGCTCGGCGTGCCGACCTCACCCGGCGTACCGGCCAGCACGGCCGAGCTCACCATGACGCTGACCTATAACGATCTCGACTCTGTCACTGCAGCCTTCGAACAGGTCGGCAGCGAGATTGCCACCATTATCGTCGAACCGGTCGCCGGCAACATGAACTGTATCCCGCCGGTGCCGGGTTTCCTTGCAGGCCTGCGCGCACTCTGCAGCGAGCACGGCAGTGTGCTGATCTTTGATGAAGTCATGACCGGCTTCCGCGTTGCCGCGGGTGGCGCGCAGGCACACTACGACGTAACACCGGACCTGACCACGCTTGGCAAGGTCATCGGCGGTGGTCTGCCGGTCGGCGCCTTCGGTGGCCGGCGCGATATCATGGAACACATTGCACCACTCGGCCCTGTCTACCAGGCCGGCACCCTGTCCGGTAACCCGATTGCCCTGGCCGCCGGCCTGGCAACCCTGGAGCTGGCCTCGGCTGACGGTTTCCATGCCGGACTGGATGCCGCGGCGAAACGACTGGTCACCGGCCTGCAACAGCGCGCCGATGCCGCCGGCATCGCCTTTAGCACCAACCAGGTTGGTGGCATGTTCGGTTACTTCTTCACGGACGTGGCACCGGTGACCCGTTTCGAACAGGTCACACAATGCGACCTTGAACGCTTCCAGCGCTTCTATCACGCCATGCTCGATGCCGGCGTGTACCTGGCGCCATCGGCCTACGAGGCCGGCTTCGTATCATCAACCCATACGGACGCAGTCATAGACGCCACCCTGGCCGCCGCCGAACAGGTATTCGCATCGCTTTGACTAAATATGGGGTCAGAGCACATTTTTTCCTTATATTCTTTCAGGAACCCGATTTGCGAATCAGTCACAGAAAAGGAATATAAGGAAAAAATGTGCTCTGACCCCGTTGTTAGTGATGGATAACCTGCTGCAGAACAGCCTGGAATGGGTCGCGCTGCACCCGTACCTGACGGGGCTGTTTATCTTTGTCATTGCCCTGCTGGAATCACTGATCGTTATCGGTCTGCTGATTCCCGGAGCCTTCCTGCTGTTCAGCGCAGGCGCCCTCGTTGCCACCGGCAACCTGCCGCTCATGTCGACCATGCTGTGGACCATCGCCGGCGCCATCGTCGGTGACACCGTCAGTTTCCTGATTGGCCGGCACTATCACCAGCATCTGCGGGTGATGTGGCCGTTGCGGCGCTACCCGGCGCTGGTCAACCGCGGTATCGATTTCTTCTACCGTCACGGTGGCAAGAGCATCTTCATGGCGCGCTTCGTTGGCCCGGTACGCCCCATCGTGCCGGCCATTGCCGGCATGATGGAAATGCCGACGGCGCGCTTTCTTGGCGTTGATATTGTTGCCGCGATACTCTGGGCACCGGCCTACATCCTGCCGGGTATGGTGTTCGGCGCCTCGCTGGGACTGGCGGCAGAAGTGGCCGGACGCCTCGTGGTCCTGCTGGTCGTGATCGCCGGCGCCACCTGGCTGTGCGTGGAACTGATCCGTGGCATTACCCGGGTGCTGCAGCCACCGGCCTCTACCCTGCTGGATCGGCTACTGGCATGGAGCCGCACACACCCGCGCATCAAGCCACTGGCCGGTTCGCTGCTGGACCCCGACCACCCGGAGGCCCGCGGTCTCGCCACCCTGTCCGTACTGCTGTTCGTGACGCTCTGGGTCCTGCTGCTGATTTCCCGCCAGGAGCTGCATGGCCGCTTCCTGGCAAATATCGATATCTACATATTCCACTCCCTGCAAGGCCTGCGGATACCCTGGTCCGACCAGCTGATGGTCTTCATCACCCTGTTCGGTGAACAGCTATTGCTGGCCACGGTCCTGATCGGCGGCAGCGTGTGGCTGCTGCGTATTGGCCGTGCCAGGGCCGCGCTGCACTGGCTGGCCGCCTATGCCGGCGCCGGCATTTTAACCTGGACACTGAAACTATCCGCGCAGGTCGCACGGCCGGTTGACTGGCACAGCGGGTTTTCCTACCCGAGCGCCCATACCAGCATAAGTCTGGCGGTGTACGGCTTCCTGGCGCTGCTGGTTGCCCGGGAACTGCCCTACCGGCAACGCTGGCTGCCCTACTCGGTCGCCGCTGTCGTTGTCAGCGCCATTGCCTTCTCACGGCTTTATCTTGGTGTGCACTGGTTCTCCGACATCCTCGGCGCCGCCACGCTCGGCCTGTTCTGGGTCGCCCTCATCGGCATCGCCTATGATCACCACCCGGCGCCGCGACTGCATGCCCGCGGACTGGTCATGATCGTCAGCCTGATACTGGTGATCGCGACTGCATTACAAATGCATTTCCGCTACGACCGTGACCTTGCCCATTACGTTACGCGTCCAGACCTGATTACCGTTACACAGGACGCCTGGCAACAGGACGTCTGGCAGATGGCGCCAACCTACCGGATTGATCTGGAAGGCTCGGCCAAGCAACCGATGAATATCCAGTGGGCCGGTGAACTCGACCGCCTGCGTGCGCAACTGGCTGCCAGTGGCTGGCGACCGCCACCGGAAGTCGGTGCAGCAAGCCTGCTGAGCCTGCTGACCTCCGAGCCGTCGATTGAACAATTGCCAATCCTGCCGCAGGTGCATGACGGCCTGCACCCGGACCTGGTCATGGTGACGGGACCAACGGACACCGGAAGCCTTGCGGTCCTGCGGCTGTGGCCAATACGCATACGGATCGGCAATGATGACACGCCGGTGTGGATCGGCAATGTCTCCTGGCTGTTTGCAGAAGCAACACCGTTACTGTTAACCATGTTGAAAACCGGTACGGATTTCGATGCACCACTGGGGCAATTGCGCCGGTCACTGGGACCCGGGCTTGAAGTCGTTGCACAACAGCGCATGGTTAAAGATCTGCCTGAAAAAGTGATATGGGACGGGACCGTACTGCTTGTCAGCGAGCCTGCTGATGAATAATCACAATCGCGGCTGAAGCCGCTCCTACCCTGGACCTGATACCCTCACCCGTAGGAGCGAATTTATTCGCGATGACCGTTTTTCCGTATGCTTCCGTGGCCATTTCTTACCGCTTATCGTACCTCCAGTGCGGCAAGCAACTTCTCATGAATCCCGCCAAAACCGCCGTTACTCATCACCAGCACATGGTCACCGGCACGGGCGACACCAACAACGGCGGCAACGATTGCATCCACACTGTCTTCAACGGCAACGGGGACTGGCAGCTGCCCGGCAATTTCATCGAACGACCAGTCAATATCATCCGGTTGATGCAGCCAGATCCGGTCCGCGCCCTGCATCGAGGCTGCCAGCGTATCGCGGTGCACCCCCATGCGCATGGTATTGGAACGCGGCTCCAGCACCAGCAGGATGCGCTCATTGCCAACCCGGTTACGCAACCCCTGCAGGGTGCTGGCGATGGCCGTTGGATGATGCGCAAAGTCATCATAGACAGTAACGCCGTTACTCTCGCCCCGCACTTCCATGCGGCGCTTGACACCCTGATATTCAGCCAGCGCAGCAATCGACCGTGCCACCGGCACACCGGCATGCCGGGCCGCGGCAATCGCCGCCAGTGCATTATGGATATTGTGATCGCCAAGCTGGTTCCAGTTCACCTTGCCGGCACTGGCGCCATCAAGCAGCACGTCAAACCGGCTGCCATCCTCAACACCGCGGTCAACCTGCCAGGTTGCCCCCTTGCCTGCAATCGAGACGGATTCACGCGCCGTCCAGCAACCCATGGCCAGCATGTCGGCCAGGTTGGCGTCGTCGGCATTGTCGACGATCAGGCCATTGCCCGGCACTGTACGCACCAGGTGGTGAAACTGGCGCTTGATGGCATCGAGATCGGCAAAGATATCGGCATGATCGAATTCGAGGTTATTCAGCACCAGTGTCCGCGGCCGGTAGTGGACAAACTTGGAACGTTTGTCGAAGAACGCCGTGTCGTACTCGTCCGCCTCGACCACGAAAAACAGCCCCTTCCCCAGCCGTGCCGAGATGCCGAAGTTGCGCGGGATACCGCCAATCAGGAAGCCCGGCTCGAGCCCTGCATATTCAAGGATCCAGGCCAGCAGGCCGGCAGTGGAGGTCTTGCCATGGGTACCGGCAACAGCCAGTACCCAGCGGTCCTGCAGGACATGCTCGGCCAGCCACTGTGGACCCGAGGTGTAACCCAGGCCCTCGTTCAGGACATGTTCGACGGCCGGGTTACCGCGTGACATCGCATTACCGATAACGACACAGTCCGGCACCGGCAGCAAGTGGTCAGCGCTGTAGCCTTCAGCCAGCACGATACCCTGTGCCGCCAGCTGGGTACTCATCGGCGGGTAGACATTGGCATCGGAGCCACTGACCTCCACACCACGTTCCCGCGCCAGCAGCGCGATACCGCCCATGAAGGTGCCGCAGATACCGAGAATATGAATATGCATATCAGTTGACCTGCGGGAACAGTGTGGTGATCAGTTGCATGGCGACCAGTGTATACAACACCGACAGGCCAACTCCAATCGGCAGAGTGACCGACACTGCATGGCGAATAATGTGCGCCACTACCAGCAGGCTCCAGCCCATCAGCAATAACCAGAACAGCAACACCGCGACGGATACCTGCTCGGCATCCTGCGCCTGGTAGAGTGATTGCACCAGTGGCAGCGCCAGCAGACCCAGCAGTACACCGCTGCCGGCCAGCGCGGTCAGTGTCTGATTCAATCGCACCATGTTGCCGGTAATGAACAGCAGGGAAGCGGCGAAGGCCAGCAGCAGACCAAGATCGGTAACCGCGATCTGCATTGCCGTCGCAACCGGATACCCCGGCAATGTCACTAATGTTGATACCAGCAGATAGCCGGCCAGCACCAGCCCGAGCAGCACCCGGGATACCGGCAAATCCTGCGGGCCGGCCCGCAGCAGACAGATATCAAACCAGATGGTCAGCAGCCGGGACATTTACAGGGATAAAAAACCATTTCGCGCAAAGTCGCAAAGGAAACAAACAACAAAATATTTTTTGCCACGGAAGCGCATGGAAATACATGGAAAAAAGATAAATTATTTGTTTTATTGTTCCGTGTTCTTCCGTGGCCATTTTCCTGCTCCTGTCTTTCCGTATGGTTCCATGGCTATTTATTGTTTTTCTCTGCGTCCCTGCAGTTAATAAGGCTAGCGCCGTTTGCGCGTTGGCTTCTTTTTCGCTGCCGTCTTTCTGGCAGGGGTCTTTTTCTTTACGGCCTTCTTTTTCGGTGCCGCCTTCTTCTTGCTCGCAGCAACCCGTGATCTGGTCTTTGCCACTGCCTTCTTTTTCGGTGCTGCCTTTTTCTTCGCCGCGGTCTTTTTCTTTACGGCCCTCTTTTTCGGTGCAACCTTCTTCTTGCTCGCAGCAGTCCGTGATCTGGTCTTTGCCACTGCTTTCTTTTTCGGTGCTTTCTTTTTCGGTGCTGCCTTTTTCTTCGCCGTGGTCTTCTTCACGGCCTTCTTTTTCGGCGCGACCTGCTTCTTGCTGACCGCCTTTTTCTTCGTGGCAGCCTTTTTCACCGTCTTTTTAGCCGCTGCCTTTTTCTTTGCAGTTGCGCCCTTTTTCTTCCCGGCAGCGGCCTCACTGCTGGCCTGGGCAGCAGCGCGGTGCTTGGCGACGGCACGGCGGATGGCATCCGAGCGGGATTCGGTCCTGGCGTGTTTTTTGACGTCATCAACAACCTTGGCGACGGCCTTGAAAATATCCGAGACCTCCCCTACGCCCTGCACGGTACGCAGCTTGTCCTGGTCCTTGTAATACTCGATCACCGGGATGGTATGGGTCTCGTAGACCCGCAGGCGGTTGCCGATGGTCTCTTCGTTGTCATCGGCGCGATGCCGCAGCTTGCCACCGCATTCGTCACAGCGGCCATCGATGTGCGGCGGCGAATAGTAGACGTTGTACATGGCGCCGCAGGACAGGCAGGTACGCCGGCCGACCAGACGCTGCAGCAGGGCATCGACATCGACCGCAATCAGCAGTGCCAGGTTCAGTGGCCGGCCCAATCCGGCCAGTAGCTGGTCGAGCGCCTCGGCTTGCTGAAGATTTCTTGGAAATCCGTCTAAAATGAATCCCTTACGGGCGTCAGGGCGCATAAAGCGCTCGTGGATGATCGACAGGACAAGTTCATCACTGACCAGCTGACCGGCATCCATGGCCACCTTCGCCTGCCGCCCCAGCGCCGAACCTGAGTCCACTGCTTCGCGCAGCAGGTCGCCGGTGGATATCTGTGGCACTTTGTAGCGCTCAACAAGGCGTTGCGCCTGGGTTCCCTTGCCAGATCCCGGCGCCCCGAGCAGGACGATTCTCATGGTGTGGCCATTCCTCCTGATACACTGAATTTTTTAACTTCCTGTAACAAGGAAGATTTTTTCAATTGAGACATACAAATTTTTAGTTAGCCAGCTGGCTGGCGATCATCTAAGCTACCCTCTGCCTATGGGTCAAGTCAACGAAGTTCATGAAATAAATCAGGTTTTGAGCCAGTGCTCTATCCATGTGATAATTATGGATACAGCAATTATCACATGGATAGAGCACTAAATCTGGCGCCTTTAAGAACCGCCACCGACCATCCACCGCGATCAGCGACAGCATAACCATGAGTACAATTACCGATTTCACAGAAAGTGAACTGTGGATCATCAAGACCACGCTGGAAGAGCGCTACGGCGAGGTCATCGAACCCCAACTGGCGGATACCGAGCTGCGGCTCGACCCCGGCCTGACGGAACTGAGCCTTTGCCCGGCCGCCTACTGGGAAATGCGTGATTGTCACTTCATCGTTTGCAAGACCGGTGACGGCCGCTACCGTTGCCAGTTCTACTACCGCAATTTCGAAATGTATGGCCCGAATATCGAGGAATTCGATGACCTGTCCGAGTGCATAGTTACCCTGCTGCAGGTGCAGGCCGACCACGAAGCCACCCGCACCGGCAGTGAACCGGGACCGGCTTAACCCTGATTACACCCAACACCGACTCAAATTCCGACGAGGAGAACACCAGCATGGCCAGAGCAGGAAAAAAGAACGCGTTCTACGCCCAGTCCGGCGGCGTCACCGCCGTCATCAATGCCTCCGCCTGTGGCGTCATCGAGACCGCCCGCAAGCACAAGGACAAGATCGGCAAGGTCTATGCCGGCCGCAACGGCATCATTGGCGCACTGACCGAGGACCTGATCGACACCAGCAAGGAACCCGCCCGCGCCATTGCCGCCCTGCGCCACACCCCGTCCGGGGCCTTCGGTTCCTGCCGCTACAAGATGAAAAGCCTGGAAGCCAACCGGCGTGAATACGAACGCCTGATCGAGGTATTCGAGGCGCATAACATCGGCTACTTTTTCTATAATGGCGGCGGTGATTCCGCCGACACCTGCCTGAAGATCTCGCAGCTGTCGAAGTCCACCGGCTACCCGATCCAGGCCATCCATGTGCCGAAAACCGTCGACAACGACCTGCCGATCACCGACAACTGCCCGGGCTTCGGCTCCGTCGCCAAGTACATCGCCATCTCGACCCGCGAGGCCAGCTTCGATGTCGCCTCCATGGCCAAGACCTCGACCAGGATTTTCGTGCTGGAAGTCATGGGCCGCCATGCCGGCTGGATTGCCGCCGCCGGCGGTCTCGCCTCCACCGATGACTGCGACCTGCCGGTCGTGATCCTGTTCCCGGAAGTGGTCTTCAACGAACGCAAGTTCCTGGCCACGGTCAAGCGCAAGGTCAGGGAATACGGCTACTGCTCCATCGTCGTCTCCGAGGGCGTACACGACAAGTCCGGCAAGTTCCTTGCCGACCAGGGTCTGAAAGATGCCTTCGGCCATGCACAGCTTGGCGGTGTCGCCCCGGTGATTGCCAACCTGATCCGCGACCAGCTCGGCTACAAGTACCACTGGGCCGTGGCCGATTACCTGCAGCGCGCCGCACGCCACATTGCCTCGAAGTCCGATGTCGAACAGGCGTATGCCATGGGCAAGACCGCGGTCGAGATGGCGCTGGCCGGCAAGAACTCGGTCATGCCGACCATCAAACGCACCTCCAGCAAGCCGTACCGCTGGACCATCGGCGAAGCGAAGCTGTCACGCGTTGCCAATGTCGAGAAGATGATGCCGAAGAGTTTCATCACGAAAGACGGCTTTGGCATCACGCAGCGTTGCCGCACCTACCTCGAACCGCTGATTGCCGGTGAGGACTACCCGCCCTACGGCAAGGACGGCATGCCGAAGTACGTGCAGTTGAAGAACGTTGCCGTGCCGAAGAAGCTCAAGGGCTTCAGGCTCTGACAGAAACTGCTTTCACCGCAGAGGCGTAGGAGCGAATTCATTCGCGATCAGACATGTTAAAAGAGACAATTCCAATCGCGAATGAATTCGCTCCTACGCGCCGCCGCGCCTCTGCGAGAGATTTTTTTATGAACCGGAACAGAAACAGATGACGCTGGAAAAAGCCCGTGAACTGCTCGCTGTACAGGCCGACATGGGCGGTGGTTACAATCGCAACGGCGCCCGGCTGATTCTGGCCGAGGTCCAGCGTGACCACGGCCAGGCTGTCGTCGATGCCTTTATCCGGGAATTCGACCTGGAGACACTGTTCGGTTTCAAACCGGGCACAACGTTCAGGACACCTGAATAACGCATACCCGATTTATCTATAACAGGAGAACATCCGATGTCGATCGAACTCATATTTGCCCTCGTCTGCGGCTTTCTCGCACTGGCCTATGGCATCGTGTCCGTCAAGTGGATACTTGCCAAGCCTACCGGCAATGAACGCATGCGGGAAATCGCGGCAGCCGTACAGGAAGGCGCCAAGGCCTACCTGAACCGCCAGTACACCACCATCGGCATTGCCGGCGTAGTGCTGTTTATTATCATTGGGCTGTTCATCGGCTGGACCACGGCCTTTGGTTTCGCCGTCGGCGCCGTGTTCTCCGGACTCACCGGCTACATCGGCATGAACATCTCGGTGCGCTCCAACGTACGTACCGCAGAAGCCGCCCACGACGGCATCAACGCAGCCATGCAGATTGCCTTCCGCGGCGGGGCCATCACCGGCATGCTGGTGGTCGGACTGGGGCTGATCGGCGTGGCCGGTTTCTACGGCCTGATGCTGGCCGTCGGCGCCGAGGACCCGATTCACCCGCTGATCGGCCTGGCCTTCGGCGGTTCACTGATTTCCATCTTCGCCCGACTTGGCGGCGGTATCTTTACCAAGGGCGCCGATGTCGGCGCCGACATTGTCGGCAAGGTCGAGGCCGGTATCCCGGAAGACGACCCGCGCAACCCGGCCGTGATTGCCGACAATGTCGGTGACAACGTCGGCGACTGTGCCGGCATGGCCGCCGACCTGTTCGAGACCTACGCGGTCACGGTGATTGCCACCATGCTGCTCGGCAGCCTGCTGATGGAAAACGGCAGCGCCTCTGCACTCTACCCGCTGGTGCTGGGTGGCGTGTCCATTATCGCCTCGATTATCGGTACCTTCTTCGTCAAGACCTCGGAAGGCAGCAAGATCATGAACGCGCTGTACCGTGGCCTGATCGTCGCCGGTGTCCTCGCCGCCATCGCCTTCTACCCGGTGACGACCTGGGTGATGGGTGACACCATCATGCTCGACGGGGGTGAAGTCAGCACACGCATGCTGTACTACTGCGCGTTGATCGGACTGGCGCTGACCGCGGCCCTGGTGGTCATCACCGAGTACTACACCGGCACCGAGTTCAAACCGGTGCGCCACATCGCCGAGGCCTCCACCACCGGTGACGGCACCAACGTCATCGCCGGCCTGGGTGTATCCATGAAGTCCACTACCCTGCCGGTCATCGCCATCTGTGCCAGTATCTGGGGGGCCTACGAGTTGGCCGGCCTGTACGGCATTGCTATTGCCGCGACCTCCATGCTGTCCATGACCGGCATCATCGTGGCACTCGACGCCTACGGTCCGATCACCGACAACGCCGGTGGTATTGCCGAAATGGCCGAGCTGGATGAAAAGATCCGCAGCATCACCGACCCGCTGGATGCCGTCGGCAACACCACCAAGGCGGTGACCAAGGGTTATGCCATCGGCTCCGCCGGTCTCGCCGCGCTGGTGCTGTTTGCCGACTACACCCATGCACTGGGCAAGTACAGCGACACGGCGCTGAACTTCTCGCTGGACAACCACATGGTGCTGATCGGCCTGCTGATCGGCGGGCTGGTGCCGTTCCTGTTCGGCGCCATGGCCATGGAAGCCGTCGGCCGTGCCGCCGGCGGCATCGTCAATGAGGTGCGCCGCCAGTTCAAGGAAATGCCGGGCATCATGAACCACACCCAGAAACCGGACTACTCCAGGGCCGTGGACATGCTGACCAAGGCCGCTATCCGGGAAATGGTGATCCCGTCACTGCTGCCGGTCGCCGTGCCGGTCATTGTGGGCCTGACACTGGGTGCCGAGGCACTCGGCGGCCTGTTGATCGGCACCATCGTCACCGGCCTGTTCGTCGCCATCTCCATGACCACCGGTGGTGGCGCCTGGGACAACGCCAAGAAATACATCGAGGACGGCAACTTTGGCGGCAAGGGCAGTGATGCGCACAAGGCAGCGGTCACCGGTGACACGGTGGGTGATCCCTACAAGGACACCGCCGGCCCGGCCATCAACCCGTTGATCAAGATCATCAACATCGTCGCCCTGCTGATCGTGCCGCTGTTGTAAA
>JBDLJX010000068.1:0-13822 GCA_039714155.1 Pseudomonadota bacterium
TGTCTATGGCGAATTGTTAATTATCACCTGAATACCGAGACTTAACCAGTCTTGCTCCTGGAAGTAACCTTCCCTACTCTTCTCTGCCATGAAGGAACTGCTGGTACTCCTCGTACATCTACTGACTACGATAGCCAAACTCCTGGGTCCCGGTGGCGCAAAGGCTATCGTCGCTGACAGCCTGTTGATGAAACAACAGCTCTTGGTTATTAATCGCTCCCGGCAACGCGCACCCAATCTCTCAGCACTCGACCGATTCCTGTTAGGTTTCTGGTCGCTATTCCTCAATCCACGTCACCTCAGGCGGGCTGCCGTCATTATCCGACCATCGACGCTGTTGAAATTCCATAACCTGCTCAAGCAGCGCAAGTATCGACTACTGTATTCATCAGCTGGCAGTAAACGAAAACCCGGCCCCAAAGGTCCATCACAGGCACTCATTCAGGCCATCGTCGAGATGAAACAACGCAACCCACGGTTTGGCTGCCCACGGATAGCGCAGCAGATTAATAAAGCGTTTGGTACCAATATCGATAAAGATGTGGTGCGGCGCACCCTCGCCGCACATTACCGGCCAGACCCTGGTGACGATGGACCATCGTGGCTGACTTTCCTTGGGCACACCAAGGACAGCCTCTGGAGCATTGACCTATTCCGCTGCGAGTCCATTCTATTAAATAGCCACTGGGTGCTTGTGGTCATGGATCAATTCACCCGGCGCATCATTGGTTTCGGTGTGCATGCCGGTGATGTGGACGGTATGGCGCTGTGTCGAATGTTTAACACTGCCATCTCAACCGGGAGTGCCCCTAAATATCTCAGCTCTGATAACGACCCACTCTTCCTGTATCACCAATGGCAGGCGAACCTGAGAATACTGGGTGCAAATGAGATCAAGACCGTTCCGTATGCGCCGTTATCGCATCCCTTCGTCGAACGACTGATCGGAACTATTCGTCACGAGTACCTTGATCAAGTGCTCTTCTGGAATGCCGGTGACCTGGAACGAAAACTGGAAGCATTCCGTCAGTATTACAATGCTCATCGTGTGCACACTTCACTCGATGGCAATACACCATCAGAAATTAACGACGAAACCATCATCCGTCGTGCCTCCATCAACCAATTCCAGTGGAAGTCGCATTGCCGCGAGCTATACCAGTTACCCGCTGCCGCCTGAATAACAATTCGCCAAGGACAGGTAGAAGGGAATGTATCAGATGAAGAAATGCTTTTCTGGTTGGTTGTCTGCCCTCGCCCTTGGCGATGGAGAAGACCAATCTGTTTATCGCGGCCCCTTTGTTTTTTTGAAAGCTTTTTCACAAATATGCCGCTTTCTCATGTCACATATGCATCATAATATTGAATGTTGTAATAAGGCACGAAGCACTTAATACGTACTTAAGCAGGAATAAAAAAACGTAAAATTCTTTAGTGTGAGAAGAAATACTATATATGCAGTCTAATGTTGGTTGGCGATGCTGGAATTGAACCAGCGACCCCTGCCGTGTGAATGCAAAGATCATCGTAATAGAAAAAATATTACGAATTTAAAAAAAGATTAACCCGAAGATTAACCTCAAGGTTACATTCGTCTACAAAAACCCTGCAACCTGCTGTTTATATTGGTCGGGGCGAGAGGATTTGAACCTCCGACCACCTGCACCCCATGCAGGTGCGCTACCAGGCTGCGCTACGCCCCGATGTATGGAAAGAGTGAATGCCAGTTTGTTGTCCGGATGCAGCGTTGCGGAATCCGGGAAAATAATTTTCTGTCTCTGCGTCTACCGCTTCAGCAACTGCAGTACACCCTCCAGTTCCAGCCGTACCTGGTGCACGATCTGCTGGCTCTGGGTGACATCTTCCCTGGCATCTTCACCGGACATCCGCTGTCGGGCGCCACCGATAGTGAAGCCCTGTTCATACAGCAGGCTGCGGATCTGCCGGATCATCAGCACATCCTGACGCTGATAATAACGCCGGTTACCGCGGCGCTTGACCGGCTTTAGCTGTGGAAATTCCTGTTCCCAGTAACGCAAGACATGCGGCTTGACACCGCAGAGATCACTGACTTCGCCAATGGTGAAATAACGCTTGCCCGGGATTGGCGGAAGCTCGTCGTTATTGCTCGCTTCCAGCATAGGCCTCTACTCTTACTTTGAGTTTCTGTCCGGAACGGAAAGTCACGACACGACGTGCCGAGATCGGAATCTCTTCGCCTGTCTTGGGATTGCGGCCAGGCCGCTCGTTCTTCTCGCGCAAATCAAAATTGCCAAAACCGGAAAGTTTCACCTGTCGGCCATTTTCCAGTGCCGCGCGAACTTCTTCAAAAAACAGCTCAACCAGTTCCTTGGCTTCACGCTTGTTTAGTCCGAGATCCTCGAACAGTCTTTCTGCCATATCGGCCTTTGTCAGTGCCATGGTCTACTCTCTTAACGTTGCCCCAATGGTATCCGCGAGACGGCCCGTCACTCGTGTCACCAGCGCCTCGATATCTTCGTCAGTTAGTGTGCGTGAAGAATCCTGTAGAATCAAGCCAAAAGCGATGCTTTTTCGCCCTGTTTCTACCCCTTCGCCCTGGTAGACATCAAATATCAGCAGTTCCTGCAGCAACTCGCCGGCGGCATCATGGACCACGCCCTGCAGGGCCTCGACCGGTACTTCCGCATCGATAACAACAGCCAGATCGCGCCGGATCGATGGATAGCGGGAAATACTGCTGAACTGTGCCAGCCGCCCCGCATGCAGTGCCGCAAACTCAAGCTGGAATACATAAGTCGCCGCATCAAGATCATGTTGTTTCACCAGTGCCGGATGGATACGCCCAATCCAGCCGATATCACCGTCTTGCGATCGAATCACGGCTGACTGTCCCGGGTGCAGCGCAGGATGGGTTGAGCTGACGAAATGGAAATGATCCGCCCTGCCCGTCAGTTCCAGGATCGCTTCAACATCACCCTTGATGTCATAGAAATCAACCGCCGCATCGTCAGCATCATTCCAGTACTCCGGTGTCCGGCTACCGGACAGCACAGCACCGATCACAACATCCTGCCTGATTGCACCCGCCTCGGAGAAAAACCTTAGTCCGTACTCGAACAGGCGCAGACGGTTTCTTTGGCGATTCAGGTTATAGCTTACCACCTTCAACAGGCCCGGCCACAGGCTGGTGCGCATCACCGACATTTCCGATGAAATCGGGTTGGCCAGCGGGACCGGGGTCATGTCCGGGTTAATGGCCGCCTGGAACCCGGGATCGACAAAACTGTAGGTAACCGCTTCCTGGTAACCACGCGCAACCAGCAAGTCTGCAATCCGGTCTGCCCTAACATCCGTCTCCGGGACAGGCAGCATTTCAAGTGAACCGGCCAGTGTCTGTAACGGTAAACGGTTATAGCCATAGACACGTCCGATTTCCTCAACAAGATCGGCTTCTATGGAAATATCGAAACGCCAGGTCGGTGCTACAACCATCCAGCCGGCATCAATGGCACTGACGTCCATACCGAGCCGTGCAAGAATATCAGTGACCTCATCAGCAGCAGGCAACACACCCAGCACCCGCTCGATCCGCGCCTTGCGTAACGTAATCGGATCACGCTGGGGCAAATATTCCGGTGCAGCCACCTCGGTCACGGGCCCGGCTTCCCCGCCAACAATATCGAGCAACAGACGGGTGGCGCGCTGCATGGCACGGTGCTGAAGAAACGGGTCCACGCCGCGTTCGAACCGGTGTGCAGAATCGGTATGCATGGCGTAGTGGCGTGCCTTGCCGGCAATGACTTGCGGTGCAAAACAGGCACATTCCAGGAACAGGTCCGTAGTACCGGCCTGCACGCCGGAATCAATACCGCCCATAACACCGGCAATCGCCAGTGGCTTGTCCTGGTCGGCAATCACCAGCGTTTCCGGGGCCAGTTCCACTTTCCGCTCATCCAGCAGGGTCAGTTGCTCGCCCTTGAGTGCATATCGCACCACGATACCACCGTTGAGGCGATCGAGATCAAACGCATGCATGGGTTGACCAAGCTCCAGCAGGACATAATTCGTCACGTCCACTACCGGGTCGATACTGCGCAGGCCGCTGCGCCGCAGGCGCTCCTGCATCCAGAGCGGAGATATGGCATCGGTTTTCACACCACGAATGACACGGCCAAGATAACGTGGACAGGCCTCGGCTGCCAGCACCTCGACCGGGAAGGTATCGTCAACCGTCGCGGCAACCTCCTCGATAACGACCGGACTGACCGGAGTGCGCGTCAAGGTGCCGACTTCCCGTGCCACACCTTCAACCCCCAGGCAATCACCGCGGTTTGGTGTCAGGTCAATTTCGATCATGGTGTCGTCAAGATCGAGCACCTCGGACAACACCGCGCCGGTTTCAAATTCCGACGGTAGCGTCATCAGGCCCTCATGTGAATCACCAAGTCCCAGTTCACGTGCCGAACACAACATGCCGCGCGACTCCACGCCACGCAATTCAGACTTCTTTATCCTGAAATCGCCCGGCAACCTGGCCCCCACTTGCGCCAACGGGTACTTGCCGCCAGCGATGACATTGGGGGCACCACACACGACCTGTACCGGATGGTCCTGCCCTGCTGACACCTGGCAGACAAGCAGCTTGTCAGCGTCCGGGTGCGCCTCCACGGACAAAACTTCAGCAACGACCACACCTGCCAGCGCTGCGCCTGCCGGTTCAACGCTATCCACTTCAAGGCCGGCCATGGTCAACTGCTCCACCAGCCCTTCGGTCGAGATTGGTGGATCAACCCACTCGCGTAGCCATTTTTCGCTGAATTTCATTGCAAACCAGACCTAAAGCACCCTTTGCCACAGAGGGCACAGAGTACACAGAGAATTCAAGTGCAGAAAATATTTATTCATTCTTAAACAGAATATCCCATGCAGATTGGAGTCCATACAGCTCTTCAGCAACCGTAATTTTGTCTGGTGATAATTACCATTTTTTATATTGCATCACACAGCCAGCCTTAAGGTGTTTTTTCTCTGTGTTCTCTGTGGCAAATGTTTTTTAATTAAACTGCGTCAGAAAGGCCAGGTCATTCTCGAAGAACAGCCGCAGGTCATTGACACCGTAGCGCAGCATCGCCAGGCGTTCCACCCCCATACCAAAGGCAAAGCCGGTGTAGCGCTCGTTATCGATACCGGCATAATCGAATACTTTCGGATGCACCATGCCGCACCCCAGTACCTCCAGCCAGCCACTGTGGCTGCAGACACGGCAGCCGTCGCCGGCGCACATCACACACTGTATATCGACCTCGGCCGACGGCTCGGTAAAGGGAAAGTAGGACGGCCGGAATCGCACCGCAAGGTCGTCACGTTCGAAAAATGCATGCAGGAATTCGTCAAGCACGCCCTTCAGGTTGGCGAAGCTGACATTCTCATCGACCAGCAAAACTTCCACCTGGTGGAACATCGGCGTATGGGTCAGGTCGGAATCGCATCGATAGACCCGTCCCGGCGCAATGATGCGTAACGGCGGTTGACGGTTTTCCATGACCCGCACCTGCACCGGCGAGGTATGGGTACGCAGCAGGGTGTGGGCATCAAAATAGAAGGTATCGTGCATGGCGCGCGCCGGGTGATGTACCGGGATATTCAGGGCCTCGAAGTTATGATAATCGTCCTCGATCTCGGGCCCCTCCTCAACGGTGAACCCCAGTGGCACGAACAGCTCCTCGATACGCCGCAGGGTTTTTGTCACCGGGTGCAGTCCACCGGTCGACTGCCGGCGTCCCGGCAGGGTGACATCGATCGTCTCCTGCTGCAGTTGCGCATCAAGCTCTGCCGCCTGCAGTGCCTCACGCCGGATATCAATGGCCTGCTGCACCTGTTGCTTGATGCGGTTGATGGCCTGTCCGGCCATCGGACGGTCCCCGGCCGGCAGACTGCCGAGCTGCTTGAGTTGTTGCGTCAGCAATCCCTTCTTGCCGAGATAACGGACACGTACATCATCCAGCGCAACCGGGTCTGCAGCTTCGGCAACATCCTGCAAGGCCTGATTCTCGAGGTCCGTCAGGCTGGTCACTTGTTCAGGCTCCTTGTACGCATAGGCAAAAATGCCCGGAAATAAAAAAGGGGAAAGGTTTGTACACCTTTCCCCCGTTGTCTTCAGGCCAGTTTTTTATATATCGGGAAGGTGTTAAACCGCCAGACTGGCCTTGGCTTTTTCTGCCAGGGCACTAAAGCCCGTCTTGTCAAACACGGCAAGATCCGCAAGCACCTTCCGGTCAATTTCGATATCAGCCTTGTTGAGACCATCGATCATGCGGCTGTATGACAGGCCATTTTCCCGGGCAGCGGCATTGATACGTGCAATCCACAGCGCACGGAACTGGCGCTTGCGCTGGCGGCGGTCACGATAGGCGTACTGGCCGGCCTTGATAACCGCCTGCTTGGCAACACGGAACACCTTGCGCCGCGCACCGTAATAACCCCTGGCCTTGCCTAGCACCTTCTTGTGGCGGGCGCGGGCATTAACACCACGTTTTACTCTGGACATTGCTTGATTACTCCTGGATAAGCCGGATCAACTGAAAGGCAGCATGCGGCGCACGAGCGAGACGTCGGCTTTATGCACCTCGGCCGGTGAACCGAGCTGGCGTTTACGCTTGCTGCTCTTTTTCGTCAGAATATGACGCAGGTGTGACTGGCCTCGCTTGAAACCACCCGAGCCGGTCTTCTTGAAGCGCTTTGCCGCGCCACGATTCGTTTTTAACTTTGGCATTGCCTTGCTTTCCCTACTGACTGAATTCTTCCGCCTGTTTAAATACGCCGGCTCACTTGCGTTTTTTCGGTGCCAGGACCATGACCATTAAACGGCCTTCCATTCTTGGTTCCTGCTCAACAGTACCGAACTCTTCCAGGTCGGCCTTCACACGCTGCAACAATTCCATACCCAGTTCCTGGTGCGCCATCTCCCTGCCGCGAAACCGCAAGGTAACCTTGGTGCGGTCCCCTTCTTCCAGAAAGCTGATCAGCTTGCGGAGCTTGATGTTGTAGTCACCAATATCCGTACCCGGCCGGAATTTGATTTCCTTGACCTGGGTCTGCTTCTGTTTCTTCCTGGCGGTCTGGAGCTTCTTGCTTTCCTCGAACCTGAATTTGCCGTAATCCATGATCCGGCAAACTGGCGGTTCGGCATTCGGTGCTATTTCGACGAGGTCCAGCCGGATCTCTTCTGCAATCTTTTTCGCTTCATCAATGGAGACAACACCAAGCTGTTCTCCATCATAATTGATTACCCGCACTTCGGGAGCAACGATCGTGTCATTTAAACGGTGTTGCAGTTTCTTTGCAGCGATGCTCTAACCCTCCAAAATAGTACGGCCGCGGCTCGCGATCTCGTCGTTCAGGCCACTGGCAAGGCGATCAACTGCCATACTGCCAAGGTCCTTACCGTCTCGCGCGCGCACGGCCACAGTACCTGCTTCCATTTCCCGATCGCCGATCACCAGCAAATAGGGAACGCGTTGTATCGTGTGCTCGCGGATTTTAAAGCCGATCTTCTCATTTCTCAAGTCTGTTTTAACTCTCAGACCCTGATTTTTCAGGGATTCTTCCACAACCCGGGCATATTCTGCCTGCCGGTCGGTAATATTGAGGATCACGGCCTGCACTGGCGCCAGCCAGAGCGGCAGCACACCGGCATAGTGCTCGATCAAAATACCGATAAATCGCTCCAGCGACCCCAGGATGGCGCGGTGCAGCATCACCGGCACCTGCTTGCTGCCATCCTCGGCGATGTAGTGGGCATCGAGACGGCCCGGCATGGAAAAATCCAGCTGGATCGTGCCCAGTTGCCAGACCCGCGACAGGCAGTCTTTCAGGTTGAATTCGATTTTTGGGCCGTAGAAGGCGCCCTCGCCCGGCTGCAGCTCGAATGGCAGGCCCTTGTGCTCCAGTGCCTCCTGCAGGGCCTGCTCGGCCTTGTCCCACAGGGCATCCTCACCGACGCGCTGTTCCGGCCGGGTGGACAGTTTCACGCTGATATCGTCGAAACCAAAGTCCGCATAGACCTGGAATAACAGGTCGATAAAGGCGACCACCTCATCCAGGATCTGTTCTTCCGTACAAAATATGTGGGCATCGTCCTGGACAAAATTGCGTACCCGCATCAGGCCATGCAGGGTGCCGGACGGCTCGTTGCGGTGACAGGAGCCAAACTCGGCCAGCCTGAGCGGCAGATCGCGGTAACTCTTCAGGCCCTGGTTGTAGATCTGGATATGCGCCGGGCAGTTCATCGGCTTGATGGCGTAATCCCGGTGCTCGGAATGCGTGGTGAAGATCATGTCGCCGAACTTGTCCCAGTGCCCGGATTTCTCCCACAGGGCCCGGTCCAGCACCTGCGGGGTATGCACCTCCTGATAGCCATGCTGTCTCAGCATGCTACGGATGTAGTCCTGCACGAGCAGATAAATCTGCCAGCCATTGTCATGCCAGAACACCATGCCCGGCGCTTCTTCCTGGGTATGAAACAGGTCCATGACCTTGCCCAGCTTGCGGTGGTCGCGCTTTTCGGCCTCTTCCAGTCGATGCAGATAGGCCTTCAGTTCCTTCCTGTCCCGCCAGGCAGTGCCATAGATGCGCTGCAGCATTTCGTTATTTGAGTCACCACGCCAGTAGGCGCCGGCCAGTTTCATCAGCTTGAAGCCCTTGCCCAGCTTGCCGGTACTGGGTAGATGCGGGCCGCGGCAGACGTCGAACCAGTCACCCTGCCGGTATATCGAGATGTCTTCGCCTTCAGGGATGTCCTTGATGATCTCGACCTTGTAGGTCTCGCCGATATCAGCAAATGTCCGGATGGCGTCTTCCCTGCCGAGGACCTCACGCTCGAGCGGCAGATCACGCTTGACGATCTCGTGCATGCGCGCCTCGATCTTGTCGAGATCTTCCGGGGTGAAGGCTTCCTCGCGGGCGAAGTCATAATAGAAGCCGTCTTCGATGGCCGGGCCAATCGTGACCTGGGTACCGGGATAGAGTTCCTGTACGGCCTGCGCCATGACGTGCGCGGCATCATGGCGCAGCAGTTCCAGCGCCTCTTCGTTCTTGCTGGTAATAATGGCAAGTTCCGCGTCGGTCTCGATGACATGACCGGTATCAAGCAGTTCGCCGTTTATCTTGCCGGCCAGGGCCGCCCTGGCGAGGCCGGGGCCGATATCGGCAGCCACGTCATGGATGGTTACGGGTTGATCGAACTCGCGTTGACTGCCGTCAGGGAGGGTAATGGTTGGCATGGTGTTGCGCTCCAGTGGTGACCGATACGAGGGGCCACATGTATCAAACAAAAAGAAAGCATCGTGGTTACGATGCTTTCTCTAATCGCAGGGACAACCGTGTATTAACTATATAGTTGGTAGGCGCGATTGGATTCGAACCAACGACCCCCACCATGTCAAGGTGGTGCTCTAACCAACTGAGCTACGCGCCTGCAAGACAGGGGAAGATACCGGCACTTTCAGGAAGTTGCAAGATCATGTTAACAGGCAGGACCCGCGTCCCGTGGGGAAATACATTCCCGGCCGGGGGCCGGTCCTACTCACGAACCAGCATCCGATTCGCGGGCGAGCCTGCTCTGACAGCAACAACCATCCAGACCGGAAATCACGCCGTCATCCCCAGATTACCCATCTCCATCCGCCGGATCTGGTCACGCAGGCGGGCGGCCTCCTCGAATTCCAGGTTCCGGGCATGCGCATACATCTGCTGCTCGAGCTTGCTGACCCGCTGCGCCAGCTGCTCCGGTGTCAGACGCCCGTAATCGGCCACCTCCTCGGCCACGGCGGCAAATTTGCGGGCCGAAACCGGCCCCTGCGGCACCGCACCCTCCATGACATCTGCCACGGCCTTGCGGATGGTGGTTGGCGTGATGCCATGCTCGCTGTTATAGGCCTGCTGTTTTTCGCGACGGCGTTCCGTCTCATCGATGGCACGCCGCATCGAACCGGTCACCTCGTCGGCATACAGGATGGCCTTGCCTTTTACATTGCGCGCCGCCCGGCCAATGGTCTGGACCAGCGACCGCTCAGAGCGCAGGAAGCCCTCCTTGTCAGCATCGAGGATCGTCACCAGCGATACCTCGGGCAGATCCAGGCCCTCACGTAGCAGGTTGATGCCGACCAGCACATCAAACTCACCCAGTCGCAGGTCACGAATGATCTCCATGCGTTCCACGGTATCAATGTCCGAGTGCAGGTAGCGCACCCGTACATCATGGTCGGCGAGGTATTCGGTCAGGTCTTCTGACATGCGCTTGGTCAGGGTTGTTACCAGCACACGGTCACCGTCGGTGACACGCAGGCGAATCTCGGACAGCAGATCATCGACCTGGGTACCGGCCGGCCGCACCTCGATTTCCGGATCAATCAGGCCGGTTGGCCGCACCAGTTGCTCGACCACGGCGCCGGCATGCTCATCTTCGTAAGGTCCGGGTGTGGCCGAGGTGAAGATCGCCTGTGGCGCCAGCCGCTCGAACTCGTCAAAGCGTAACGGCCGGTTATCGAGCGCAGATGGCAAGCGGAAACCGTACTCCACCAGGTTCTCCTTGCGCGAGCGATCGCCCTTGTACATGCCACCCAACTGCGGGATGGTGACATGCGATTCATCAATCACCAGCAAGGCATTATCCGGCAGGTAATCGAACAGTGTCGGTGGTGGCTCACCGGCCTGTCGCCCGGACAAATAGCGGGAATAATTCTCGATACCGGTGCAGTAGCCGAGTTCCTGCATCATCTCCAGATCGAACAGCGTACGCTGCTCCAGCCGCTGTGCCTCTACCAGCTTGTTGAGGTCGCGCAACTGCTCCAGCCGCTGCTGCAACTCGGCCTTGATCCGGCCAATGGCGCCGAGAATCACCTCGCGGGAAGTTGCATAGTGCGTTTTCGGATAGATCGTCAGCCGCGGCACCTTGCGCAATACCTCGCCGGTCAACGGGTCGAACCAGGCCAGCGAATCGATTTCATCATCAAACAGTTCAACCCGTACCGCCTCGCCATCCGACTCCGCCGGGAAGATATCAATAATCTCACCCCGCACCCGGTAGGTGGCGCGGTGCAGTTCGACCTCGTTGCGGGTGTACTGCAACTCGGCCAGACGCCGCAGGATGTTACGCTGGTCCGCCTTGTCACCACGTACCAGGTGCAACACCATGCTCAGGTAGGTGCGTGGATCACCGAGACCGTAGATGGAAGATACGGTGGCAACAATGATCGCGTCCGGCCGCTCCAGCAGCGCCTTGGTGGCCGACAGCCGCATCTGCTCAATGTGCTCGTTGACGGACGCATCCTTCTCGATATAGGTATCCGAGGACGGGACATAGGCCTCGGGCTGATAATAGTCGTAGTAGGAGACGAAATACTCGACAGCATTAGCGGGAAACAACTCGCGCATCTCGCCGTATAACTGCGCCGCCAGGGTCTTGTTCGGCGCCAGTATCAGGGTCGGCCGCTGCACGGCGGCGATGACATTGGCGATGGTATAGGTCTTGCCGGAGCCGGTCACGCCGAGCAGGGTTTGGTGGGACAGGCCATCCCGCAGGCCCTCGACCAGCGCCTGGATTGCGCCGGGCTGGTCACCGGCCGGTCGCAGCGACGTCGTCAGCTGAAAATGATTACTCACGGAGTATTATCGAATTCGTCGGGATTCAGTATGATTAGTGGCCTGATTACGGCTTAACCTTAACACTGATAACAGGATATCCACCTTGAACGAAATCAAGCTTGCCAACCGGGTACAGCGCGTTAAACCTTCTCCGACCCTGTCAATTACCGCACGGGTCGCCGAACTGCGTGCCGCCGGCAAGGACATCATCGGGCTCGGTGCCGGTGAACCCGATTTCGACACCCCGGACCATATCAAGGCCGCTGCCATCGATGCCATCCAGTCCGGCTTTACCCGCTATACCGCGGTTGATGGTACCCCGGCGCTGAAAAAAGCCATTATAGCGAAGTTCCAGCGCGACAACGGCCTCGATTACACGCTGGAACAGGTCCTGGTGTCCTGTGGTGGCAAGCAAAGCTTCTTCAACCTGTGCCAGGCACTGCTTAACACCGGTGACGAGGTCATCATCCCGGCGCCCTACTGGGTGTCCTACCCGGACATGGTGAGGCTGGCGGATGCCGAACCGGTCGTGGTGCATGCCGGCGCTGAAGCCGGTTTCAAGATTTCACCGGAGCAACTGGCGGCCGCCATTACCGATCGTACCCGGTTGTTCGTCATCAACAGCCCGTCGAATCCGACCGGCGTCGCCTACCGCCGCGAGGAACTCGCCGCACTGGGCGCCGTACTGAGGGAACACCCGCAGGTACTGATCGCCACGGATGATATGTACGAGCATATTCTCTGGAGTGCAGAGCCGTTCAGCAACATCCTGAATGCCTGTCCCGAACTGTATGACCGCGCCATCGTCCTGAACGGGGTTTCCAAGGTGTACGCCATGACCGGCTGGCGTATTGGCTACGCCGGCGGGCCGGCCAGGTTGATCAAGGCGATGAAGAAGGTGCAGTCACAAAGCACCTCCAACCCGACTTCGATTTCACAGGTCGCCGCACAGGCCGCTCTCGAAGGCGACCAGTCCTGCATTGAACCGATGCTCAAGGCATTTCGGGAACGGCATGACTACGTGGTGGCGGCATTGAATGCCATTCCCGGTGTGGACTGCCTGCCCGCCGACGGCACCTTCTACTGCTTCCCGCAATTCCAGGCCGTGATCGACCGGCTGGATAACGTCAACGATGATATCGCCCTGGCGGAATACCTGCTGGATGCAGCGGGTGTCGCGCTGGTACCCGGTTCGGCCTTTGGTGCGCCCGGTTATATGCGGCTGTCATTTGCAACCGGTCTTGATGTACTCAAGGATGCACTGCAACGCATCGCCGGCGCCCTCTCCTCCTGATCAGACTTCTCCTAGCCAACATTCACGGCAGCGCTGATTACCGGCAACGCGCACTGTTCCTAAAATAGTCTCAAACTGGCAAGGCCGCAGCGGACCCTTCTGCGGGCACCATTTCATTCCACCACGGAAGGAGGAATACCAGGATGCCTGTCGGTCATCACCTTGCACGATCACATGGCCTGACCCTGCCGGAATTGCTGGTTACCCTGAGTGTGGCATCGATACTGTCTGTTACAGCAATAGATCGCCTGCCCGGCTTCATACAGACCAACCGCATGATCAGCGACGTCAACCGGTTTGTCACCACCTTACACCTGGCACGCAACGAGGCCGTCAAGCGCGGCCGGCATCTGGTGCTGTGTCCGGCGGCCACCGGTGACGGCTGCGCCGAGCATGCTGACTGGGAAAAAGGCTGGCTGTTGTTTGTCAGTGACAACAACCGCGAATTCGAAGCCGACGAAGTGCTGATCACCCGCAGCCCGCCACTGGCTGACTTTATAGACATGCGCTCCGGTGGCCACCGGAAACGGATCGTCTACCAGCCGAATGGCAGCAGTGGCGGCAGCAACAGTTCGTTTACCTTTTGCGACAAACGCGACCTGGCACGACCACGCGTCATCTGCCTGTCAAATACCGGCCGGCCACGGCTGACCATGACGCGCTGTGACGGGAAACCGGTTGATTGTTCTTGAAAAGCTGACAGGGCCGGGACAGCGCTATCGTTGACCGAAAACCCCGCAATCCAGTATGATGCGCGCTCTGCTGGTTCTTCTATTCCCCGGTAGCTCAGTCGGTAGAGCGGGTGACTGTTAATCACTAGGTCGGCGGTTCGAGCCCGTCCCGGGGAGCCATCTAAATCTACAGCTTACAAAGCATCGTCCAGTTCGGGCGCTCGTCGAGGGT
>JBDLJX010000069.1:0-13681 GCA_039714155.1 Pseudomonadota bacterium
GTCAAATAAATTAAACCATCGCCAGATCGCCTTATTAAGTCATGCGCTGCGGCATGCCAGGCACGGTTATACAGTAGTGAGCCACAAGCGCTCGCATCGGGTCACGCACCAAACGGCGCGCACCGATTTACAGCAGTTGGTTGACTTGAGCATGCTGGATAAAGGCAAGCGTGGACGGGCGTTTGTGTTTTATGCGCCGGACGACCTGCGTGAGCGCATTGAAAAGGCTGCCACGAGAAAGCGGCGTACCCTACAATCTTGATTTCCTCTCCCCCTTGAAAGGGAGAGGGGGTTAAAGAACAGAAGTCATTCAAATAGGAAGATAACCAGCATGGCGGATAAGGAAAAGCAGGTAAAAGTCGGTAAGGCCAAGGGGCGGCCCATGTTGACCTGGGTGGGCAAGAAGCCATTGACCTCGGTGCGCGCCTACCCCGCGCAACTCGTCGAGTCCTTTTCCGTAGAGCCGCCCGTTCAGGATAGCGGGGAGGGGCAGGATCGCTGGGCCGATTGGCCGAAAAAATTCCCCAGGGGCGGCCTGCTGTTCCACGGCGATAACAAGGACGTGCTGGCCCACCTGCTGGCCAATGGTTTTCGTGGCAAGGTCAAGCTGATTTACATCGACCCGCCGTTCGACTCCGGCGCGGATTATTATGAGAAAGTTCCTGAAAGAGGCTGCCAGGTCGCAGGACGAAAAGCGCTTTAATCAGTATGAAGCGATTATTGATATGTTAGAAAGAACCAATCCGGAGTATCAGCCTGACTGGGATGAAGTGGCGGCGCGCTGGCTCGATCTCATCCGGCCGGTCTGGTACGAGAAGCTGCAGCAACCGCGCAATAGACCTCTATTATTGAAAGATATTCGCAGGGAGCTTACCAATAAGGGCTTCGAGTTTGGTGACCACGTTATCCGGGAATTCAAGTCATTTCCGGTATTACCGTCGGCCGATGAACGGGTATCGGCCTGTATTATTGGTATTGCTTGACCGGGTGTTCAGGTCACAGTGTGCCTTGAGAAGCCACCCTGGTCCCTGCGCATGTCGACCCACCCGATCCGGGGAAGAGCCATAAAAGGCAGTCTTCCGGTTCCCTGCCGTTAAGTAATAGGTATCACAGCCGATCACTGTAGACGATACATGCGTGGTCCATGGACCCGCGCACAGTCAATCCGATACGGTCGAGACAAACGGGTAATCACATGCAAGTCACTTCAAGCGGACTGGTGCGGAGCACCAGCATCCTCGATGATTGTCATCGCGTGGTGTTGAGGCATCTGCACGCGAATATGAAAAATATGTTTGAAAATAGTGATATGGCATTTCAGGAGTTTGCTGACAAGGCACAATCCGGCACCTCCCATATCCGCTTCATGGAGGCCATGGGCATTATCCAGAGGAACCACGCCCAGGTGGAGGAAGTCTTCTACAGGAAGCTGGGGGACGGCTTCAAGAATTTTGGCGGTCCCGGGCATTCGGAGTCGTTCAGTGGAATGCTGCAGGACGAACCACTGATGCTGGTCAGCATGGAAGACGCCGACATCCAGGTGGCCATACAGAATATGGTCGCCACTGCTACATTGGGATCAACGCAGGTGCTGTTTGAACTGCGCCAGCGACTCGCCGTGCTGAACAACGGACAGAAACTCGAGGAGTGCCGGGTGCCAGCCAGTCCAGTATGCCTCGCGCACCATTTTTACGATGCGGCCAGTGAACTGGATCTCGAACACGAGACCCGGCTAATCGTGTACATGCTGTTTGACAAGTTTGTGCTGAGCAAGACGTTTCCGATGTACGAGGAGTACAACCAGCACCTGGTGAAGGCCGGTTTATTGCCCAATCTGAAGTACGAAGTACGCAAGAATCCCGTATCGGCCGGGAGCCGGTCCAGAGGTAGTCATTCCGCCGGGTCCGGCGGCGGGGCACCCGCCGGCGCGGATGCACAGGGCGGTACCGATAACAGCCAGTCACTGGGAGATGAACTGTTCAGCAACATCATGCAATTGCTTTCCCGCCGTGACAGACAGCTGCGCGGTGGTGCGCCGGAAGATGGCAACAATCAGGGTAACCACGGGCAAGGAGGTCCTGCTGTGACCACACCGGTACCACAGGCTGAACTGGTATCGGTGCTGCACCAGTTGCAGTTGCAAGGGCAACCGGATATCGACGCCAGTATAAGTGCCGAGCAAATAGTTGCCGGCGCCTGTCATGACGGAGAGGCCATCTCCAGCCTGAAGGCGTGTCTGTCTGCTGAACGGAAACAGCTGTTTACCGGGATCGACCGGCGCAGGATGCCTGTTGCTGACACGCAAGTCATCGATCTGGTCGGTATGATGTTCGAGTACTTGCTGAACGAGAAGGAACTTCCCAGTGTGGCCAAGGTTGAGTTATGCCGCTTGCACACGCCCTATCTGAAAGTCGCCATCATTGACAAGAACATTTTTACCAATATAAATCATCCGGCTCATGATCTGCTGAACACGCTTGCCAATGCCGGCATCCAGTGGGTCTTCGAAGACAATCTGAACCGTGGTATTTTCCCGACCCTTCGCACTATCGTCCAGCGCATTATCGACGACTTTGACAATGATCTTGGCATCTTCGCAGAATTGCTCGACTTGCTGCACGGCAAGCTGCGTGATCTCGAGGTCAAGGCCGCTGCGATTGAACAGCGTGCTCGCCAGGCCGCGGCCGGCAAGGAGAAACTTGAACTGGCACGCAGCTGTGCAGCGGCTGCAGTCGAATCACGGGTGACAAGTCACCTGGTGCCAGACGATATTCGCCAGGCACTGGGTGATATCTGGCTTGACAAGCTCATGTTCATCTACCTGCGCGAGGCTGAATCCGACAACAGCAAGGCATGGAACCTCGCAATACAGACCATAGAAAACATCATCTGGAGCGTTGAACCACGCAATGGCGACAGGGAATGTGCAGAACTGCATGAGAGATTGCCGGATATGCGCAAGCAAATAGAGCAGGCTTTCGAGACGCTGGATACTTACGGCAGCAATGACAACGAGGCACAACTTGCACTGATCCGGAAATTCCAGGAGATTGCCCTGGCCGGGCTGTCGGTGGAAGCTACACTGGCGGGAGACAACCGCGATGCTGTACCCGCGACCCTGCAGGGCAATGCCGAAGCGGAAGAAGAACGTTATTCACCCGAGGTCGAGGTCGCGTTATCACAGCTCAGGCAGGTGGCGTTCGGGACCTGGTTCTCGATCCAGGAAGATTATGATGATTCAGCGGTACGTCTGAAGCTCTCCTGGTTCTCGAAGATATCGGGTAACTACATGTTTGTCGATGGCATGGGTGTCAAGGCGGCTGTCATGTCCCGTGCCGAGCTTGCTGCACTGATTGCCACAGGCAAGGCATGCATTATCAGTAATGAACAGTCATCATTTGTAGAACGCGCCATGGAAGCCATTCGTCATATGTTGTCCGGTGAACAGAAGGCGTTTGCATAGGCAATTATTCCGGGAGTAAATCCAGATGAGCATAAACGAAACGCAATCCCAGGACATGCGCAAGCAGGTTCGAATCGATGTCTCCGGCGTTGTTCGTGTAATGGACCGGCAGGAAAACTGCGATATCGGGAAACTGGTCAACATCAGTGAAGACGGACTGATGTTGCATATGACGCGGCCCGTTACAGGAAACACCATTCTGCAGCTATCACTGGAATTCGTTAACATGGATGGTGACAAGACACCGTTACACATTGGCGTCGAGAGTCTGTGGTGTAATAAAGGCAGTGATGAAAACCAGTTCTGGGCCGGTTTCTATATTATTGATATCTCCGAGCAGGACCTGGTGCATATCAGGAATATGCTTGAGTAAATATCCCCCGGCAAAGCCGGGGGATATTTACTGGGTTGATATGCACAGGGGCCAGGGTGGCTTCTCAAGACACGCTGCAAGTACATCCCTGTACGCTCGATGGCCGCATCCCTGCGGCCAACGGTCTTGAGAAGCTACCCTGAACCGGTGCAGCCCACCCGATCAGGGGAAGAGCCGAATTATTGAGTTTAAACATCCAGCCTGTTTACTGAACAAAAGTCGTACTGGTGACCCCACGATCACCCCGGCGCCTTGCCGGACCATGGGATAACGGATTATTACAGCCGATTTTCCTTATATTGCAGTAATAGATGTGTTCTGGCCCCTGTATTTCCAAGGTTTTTCCTTGTGCCGCTTGAAATAGCGTGGCCCAGTCGCTACACTTCCCGGCCGTTGCTGCGGGGTGGAGCAGTCTGGCAGCTCGTCGGGCTCATAACCCGAAGGTCGCAGGTTCAAATCCTGCCCCCGCTACCAATTTGATTGATGCGGCCCCGATTCGGGGCTTTTTTGTCACCCGGACAGGAGGTCCACGGCCCTGGCCGATTGGGTGGGGTATGGCAGTTTGCTATACTTGAACGATAATCTGGAGTTCATGGAGTGGGCCTTTGGCCCATTTTTTGTTTCCGGAGCAGGGCGCAAGACAGCATGAAGCAGGACCCGTTACATCTCGGCGAGATGCTTGAGCCGGCCATTGCATCGCTCGGCTATGAGCTGGTTGGTGTGGAATACCAGACCGGTGGCAAGGGTGGCGGGTTGCTGCGGGTATATATAGATAGTGAACAGGGCATTACGGTGGACGACTGCCAGAAGGTCAGCTACCAGGTCAGCGGGGTGCTGGACGTGAACAATCCGATCCCGGGACACTATACGCTGGAAGTATCGTCGCCCGGGATGGACCGGCTGTTGTTCAAGCCGGAGGACTACCGGCGGTTTGCCGGCAGCCTGGTGAAACTACGGCTGGGCTACCCGGTTGAGGGGCAGCGCAAGTTCAAGGGCCGCTTGCAGGGCCTTGATGGCGGGAACGTGGTTATTGAGCAGGATGGCGAGCAGCTCAGCCTGCCGCTTGATCAGATTGAACAGGCGCGTCTGGTACCGGAATACTAGACGCCGGATTTGGAGGTTGCAGTAATGGATAAAGATATCTTGCTCGTTGTGGATGTCGTCTCAAATGAGAAGGGCATCGACAAGGAGATTATCTTCGAGGCAATTGAAGCGGCGCTGGCGACAGCGACCCGCAAGCGCTATGGTGGCGAAATCGATGCCCGTGTCGCGATTGATCGCGAGACCGGCGAGTACGAAACCTTCCGCCGCTGGCAGGTAGTCGACGAGACCCTCGCTGAAGGCGTCGAAGCGACTGAAGGGGCCGAAGATGCCGGCGAGGCCGCTGAAGAAGTGCTGGCTTACGAACATCCGGAACGCCAGATTACCCTGGCAGCAGCCAGGCTTGATTCCCCCGATATCCAGCATGGTGACTATATCGAAGAACCGATCGAGTCGGTCGAATTCGGTCGTATCGGTGCGCAGACGGCCAAGCAGGTCATCGTGCAGAAGGTGCGCGAGGCCGAACGCGCCCAGGTGGTGGCTGCCTACCAGGACCGTATCGGCGAGCTGATAACCGGCATTGTCAAGCGGGTTGAGCGCGGCAATGTATTTCTCGACCTTGGCAGCAATGCCGAGGCCATCATTACCCGCGAGGAAATGATACCGCGCGAAGCGGTACGTCCAGGTGACCGCCTGCGCGGTTACCTGAAGGACGTACGCGCCGAGCAGCGTGGCCCGCAGCTGTTCGTGAGTCGCGTTGCGCCGGAATTCCTGGTCGAGCTGTTCAAGCTCGAGGTGCCGGAAGTTGGCCAGGACCTCATAGAGATCCTGGCCGCCGCACGCGACCCCGGCCTGCGTGCCAAAATTGCCGTCAAGACCAACGACCCGCGGATTGATCCGGTCGGTGCCTGTGTCGGTATGCGTGGCTCCCGGGTGCAGACCGTGTCAACAGAGCTGTCCGGTGAGCGTGTCGATATCATCCTCTGGGACGACAACCCGGCGCAGTTTGTTATCAACGCCATGTCACCGGCGGAAGTGTCGTCCATCGTGGTTGACGAAGAAACCCACACCATGGACGTCGCCGTCAGCGAGGAGCAGCTCTCGCAGGCCATTGGCCGTGCCGGGCAGAATGTGCGTTTGGCCAGCCAGCTGACCGGCTGGGAACTCAACGTCATGGACGAGACCCAGGCAGAAGAGAAGGGCGAGACCGAGCTGCAGGAGTTGCAAATCCTGTTCAAGGAGCAGCTTGATGTCGACGAGGAAGTCGCCGCCATTCTCGCCCAGGAAGGTTTCTCGACCATCGAGGAGATTGTCTATGTGCCGCAGAGCGAACTGGTCGCCATTGAGGAGTTCGATGAAGACATTGTTGAAGAGTTGCGTGGCCGGGCACGTGATGTGTTGCTGACCCAGGCCATCATCAAGGAAGAGAACCTGGGTGATGCCGAACCTGCCGAGGATCTGCTGGAGATGGAGGGTATGGACCGTGAGCTGGCTTACGAACTGGCCAGTCGCGAGATCATTACCATGGAAGACCTGGCTGAGCAGGCGGTTGATGATCTCATGGAGATCGACGGCATGGACGAGGGCCGGGCCGGTGCACTGATCATGACAGCGCGGGCGCCGTGGTTTGCGGAAGAGGCGCAGGAATAAGGAAGACAGGCAATGACAGATGTAACGGTAAAACAGTTTGCTGAAGTCGTCGGTGTCCCATCCGACCGGTTGCTGGCCCAGATGGTGGAAGCCGGCATGGAAATCAGCGATGTCAACACGACCATCAGCGAGACCCAGAAGACGCAGCTGCTCGATTTCCTGCGCGAGAGTCATGGCGGACGTGGTACAACCGAAACGGCTAACGCACCCAGGAAAATCACGCTGAAGCGCAGGATGCACAGCGAGTTGCGAACCACTGTTCCTGTGGCCCGCGGCGCAGCAGGCCGTGGTCCCGCGCGCGGCCCGCGTACCGAGAGCAAGACCGTTACCGTTGAAGTCCGCAAGAAACGCACCTATGTAAAACGTGCCGATCTGGTGGCCGAGGAGCAGGCACGTCTCGATGAGGAGGCTGCCGAGAAGGCGCGAATCGAGGCCGAGGCGCAGGCACGCCTGGACGAAGCCCGCATGGCCAGGGAAGCAGTCCGCAAGCAGGAAGAGGCAAAACGGGCCGAGGAAGAGTCCCGCCAGAAGGCCGAGGAAGAATCCCGGAAAAAGGCGGCGGAGGATGCGCGGCAGCAGTCACTGGCTGAAGATGAAGCAAAAAGGAAGGCCGAGGAGGCCCGGCAGAAAAAAACGGCGGACACTGACCGCAAGGGCCGGCGCGGCGCTGACAAGGCCACGCGTTATGGCCGCCAGGAGTTGCATGTCTCGGCAGACAAGAGCGGCCGGCGCAAGAAGAAGTCGAAGCGTCAGCGGCGTGTCACGATAACGAGTACAACCGAGCACGGTTTCGAGCGTCCGACCGCACCGGTCATCCACGAGATCGAGGTTCCGGAAAATATCGCCGTCTCGGAACTGGCGCAGAAGATGTCGGTCAAGGCGGCTGAAATCATCATGGTAATGATGAAAATGGGCGTCATGGCAACCATCAACCAGGTGCTTGACCAGGACACGGCAACACTGGTGGTCGAGGAGATGGGGCATATTGCCAAACCTGTTCGCGAAGACCAGCTCGAGGCGGAACTGGAACAGCAAATCAAGGAAGTCACCGGTGAGAAGGTACCGCGACCGCCGGTTGTGACCATCATGGGGCATGTCGATCACGGCAAGACCTCGCTGCTTGATTATATTCGTGCCACCCACGTTGCCGAGGGCGAGGCCGGTGGTATTACCCAGCATATTGGCGCCTATCACGTTGATACCCCGAAGGGGATGATCAGCTTTCTTGATACCCCGGGTCACGCTGCGTTTACCGCCATGCGTGCCCGTGGCGCGCAGGTTACCGATATCGTTATTCTCGTGGTTGCTGCCGACGATGGCGTCAAGCCACAGACCCGGGAAGCTGTGCAGCATGCGCGTGCTGCCGGTGTGCCGCTGGTGGTTGCAGTGAACAAGATCGACAAGCCGGAGGCCGACCCGGAACGCGTCAAGACGGAACTCGCCGCACTGGAAGTCATCCCGGAAGACTGGGGTGGTGATACCCAGTTTATCCCGGTATCGGCCAAGACCGGTGAGGGTATCAATGAGCTGCTGGATGCGCTGCTGTTGCAGGCGGAAATCCTGGAGCTGACTGCGGTCGAGGAATGTCCGGCGACCGGTATCGTGGTCGAGTCGAGCCTCGACAAGGGCCGCGGTGTGGTTGCCACCATCCTGGTGCAGAACGGTGTGCTGAAACGCGGTGATCTGATCCTGACCGGTCAGGAATATGGCCGTGTGCGCGCCATGTTCGATGAAAACGGCAAACAAATCGAGGCTGCCGGCCCGAGTATGCCGGCGCAGGTGCTGGGACTGCCCGCGGTACCGAATGCCGGTGACGAGGTTATTGCCATTGCCGACGAGCGCCGTGCGCGTGAACTGGCGGAAACACGCCAGGAACGTTCGCGTGACCAGCGTCTTGCCATGCAGCAACAGGCGCGCATGGAAGATGTGTTCGCGCAGGTCGGTGACGGCAAGGCAGCAAGCATGAATATCGTGCTGAAGGCGGATGTGCAGGGTAGTGCCGAAGCGTTGAGCGATGCACTGTCCAGCGTTACGTCCGACGAAACCGAGGTCAAGGTCAAGGTGGTATCCAGCGGTGTCGGTGGTATCAACGAGTCCGACGTCAACCTGGCGGTCGCTTCCAATGCCATCATCATCGGCTTCAACGTGCGTGCGGATAACTCGGCCCGACGCCTGGTCGAGGAAAACAACGTCGACATCAAGTATTACAGTGTCATCTACAATGCGATTGATGACGTCAAGAAAGCAGTCAGTGGCATGCTGTCGCCGGAACTCAGGGAAGAAATCATTGGCCTGGCCGAGGTCAAGGAAGTCTTCCGTTCACGCAAGCTTGGTGACATTGCCGGTTGTATCGTTGTCGAGGGCGTTGTCCGCCGCAGTGCGCCGATCCGTGTATTGCGTGACAACGTGGTTATTTTCGAAGGTGAGCTCGAATCATTGCGTCGCTTCAAGGACGACGTTAACGAGGTGCGTGCCGGTACCGAGTGCGGCATTGGTGTGAAGAACTACAGTGTCAAGGAAGGCGACCAGATCGAAATCTTCGAACGCACGGAAGTAGCACGGGAGCTGTAGAGTTTAACAGCGGGCAGATCCCGTTTTTCCGGTCGTTGAAAAACGGGAACTGACTTCTTAACGCCATGCCAAGGGAATTCTCAAGGACGCGTCGCGTCGGCGAACAGATACAGCGTGAGCTGGCTTCGCTGGTGCGCGAGGAGATCAAGGACCCGCGACTTGGCATGGTCAGCATATCGGGCGTGTCTGTCTCCCGTGACCTTGCCCATGCGAAGGTGTATATCTCGGTGCTCGGTGACCAGTCGGCCGTGACCGAGTCACTCGGCGTACTCAAGCGCGCTGCCGGTTTTTTGCGTCACCGGCTGGGTCAGTTGATGCACATCCGCATAGTTCCACATCTCAAGTTTGAGTTCGACAGTTCCCTGGAAGAGGGTGCGCGGATGGATGCGCTGATCAACAAGGCTGTCTCGGGTGCGCGGAGTACCGATGATGAGAATGAATAACAAAACGAGTAGCCCGGGAAAATCTCTGGCCCTCCCCGGATTCCGCTCCGCTCCATCCGGGCTACCGACTGAATAATGGGTCGACATCACAAGAAAAACCAGCGGCGCGTGAACGGTATCCTGTTGCTGGACAAGCCGACTGGCCTGACATCGAATGCTGCGCTGCAGCAGGTCAAAAAGCTCTTCCGTGCGCGCAAGGCGGGCCATACCGGCAGTCTCGATCCGCTGGCCAGCGGCCTGCTGCCGATCTGTCTCGGCGAGGCGACCAAGGTGTCGGCCTTCCTGCTGGACGCCGACAAGCATTACCTGGTCGATATGAAACTTGGTGAACGGACCACCACCGGTGACGCCGAGGGCGAGGTGGTCGAACGGCGTCCGTTCGATGGCGTGACCGAGCGGCAGTTGCTGCAGGTCATGGCCGGTTTTGATGGCGAGATTGAGCAGATTCCACCGATGTATTCGGCCGTCAAGCACCAGGGCCAGCGCCTCTACAAGCTGGCGCGCCAGGGTGTCGAGGTGGAACGTGAGCCCCGGACAATCACCATTCACGACATGCAGTTGCTGGAACTTGCGCCACCACTGGCGACCATCCGGGTGCATTGTTCCAAGGGCACCTACGTGCGTACACTGGTGGAGGATATCGGCGAGGCGCTGGGTTGTGGCGCCCATGTGGCGGACTTGCGCCGGCTTGGCGTCGGCCCGTTTGATGACAGTAAGCTGCTGACCATGACCGAACTGGAAAACCGCCATGCCGAGGCCGGTGAGGCCGGGCTGGATGCCCTGTTGCTGCCAATGGAGAGTGCACTGGCGGGTTGGCCGGATGTGCGGCTGACCGCAGATGCGGCCTTCTACCTTCGCCAGGGCCAGCCGGTGCTGGTGCCGAAGGCGCCGACCTCGGGACTGGTACGCCTGTACGAAGGCGAAACGCGGTTCCTGGGGGTCGGCGAGATTCTCGATGACGGCCGGGTGGCGCCGCGGCGATTGCTGAATACCGGCCGATGAATTGCAGTATCCCCAAATGGGTGGCTTGTGGCTGGACCTGCCGGCAGTTAGAATACCCAGCTCACTAAATTTGAAGCGTTTTTCAGGAGTTTTTCATGGCTTTGAATGCCGAACAAAAAGGGCAGATTGTCGCCGACTACAAGCGTGGTGATGCCGATACCGGTTCTCCGGAAGTACAGGTTGCCCTGTTGTCAGCCAACATCCAGCATCTGACGGATCACTTCAGCAAGCACAAGGGTGATCACCATTCCCGCCAGGGTCTGCTGCGCATGGTCAACAAGCGCCGCAAGTTGCTTGATTATCTCAAGGGCAAGGACAGCCAACGCTACCAGGACCTGATTGGTCGTCTTGGTTTGCGTCGTTAACCTTCCTGATCGGTTTCAAGTAATACACTCCGGCTGAATCCCGGCCACCTTATCAATTGTTAGGGGAATATCCTCGTGACCGCAATCAAGAAATCCTTTCAGTACGGTGACCAGACCGTCACCCTGGAAACCGGTGAAATCGCACGTCAATGCAGCGCTGTTATTGTCAGCATGGGCGATACCCAGGTGCTGGCCACCGTCGTCGGTAACAAGAAAGCAATGGAAGGACGTGACTTCTTCCCGATGACCGTCGATTACCAGGAGAAGGGTTACGCCGCCGGCCAGATCCCCGGCAACTTCTTCCGCCGTGAAGGCCGTCCGAGCGAGGCTGAAACCCTGCTATGTCGTCTCACCGATCGCCCGCTGCGTCCGCTGTTCCCGAAAGGCTTTTACCACGAAGTACAGGTCATCCTGACGGTTATTTCGTTTGACCCGCAGATCAATCCCGATATTCCTGCCCTGATTGGTGCCTCGGCCGCCATGTCGATTTCAGGCCTGCCGTTCAGCGGCCCGATTGGTGCTGCCCGCGTCGGCTACGTCGACGGTAACTATGTACTCAACCCGACTGCCGACCAGATGGAAGTCTCCCGGCTGGATCTCGTTGTGGCCGGCACCGAAAGCGCGGTACTGATGGTTGAATCGGAAGCGAAGGAACTGCCGGAAGACGTGATGCTGGGTTCGGTGATGTTTGGTCACGAACAGCAGCAGGTTGTGATCAGTGCCATCAAGGAACTGGCTGCCGAAGTGAACACGCCACCGATGGAGTGGGAGGCACCGGAAGAAAATGCCGTGCTGGCCGAGGCAGTCGAAAAGGAAGGCCAGGAAGCCATTGCTGCCGCCTACAAGGTGGCTGACAAGCAGGACCGTTACACCCTGCTGAGCAAGGTGCGCCAGGAGATCGTTGACAAAGTCGCCGATGACGAGGCCGAAGACGGTTTCACCGGTGATGAGGTCAAGGGCGCCATTGGCAAGCTCGAGAAGAAAATCGTGCGCGCCCGTATCCTGTCGGGTGAAGCCCGCATCGATGGTCGTGATACCAGCACGGTGCGCCCGATCACTATCCGCATGGGCGTGCTGCCACGGGCCCACGGTTCGGCCCTGTTTACCCGCGGTGAAACCCAGGCACTGGTCGTGACGACGCTTGGCACAGAACGCGATGCCCAGCTGATCGATGCCCTGGCGGGGACCTACAAGGAGCAGTTCATGCTGCACTATAACTTCCCGCCCTATTGTGTCGGCGAGACCGGCCGTATTGGCGGGACCAAGCGCCGCGAAGTCGGGCACGGCAAGCTGGCCAGGCGTGGCGTCAGCGCCGTGATGCCAAATCAGGAAGATTTCCCCTATACCATCCGCATTGTCTCGGAGATTACCGAATCCAACGGTTCCAGTTCCATGGCCAGTGTCTGCGGCAGCAGCCTGTCGATGATGGATGCCGGTGTTCCTGTCAGCGCACCGGTTGCCGGTGTCGCCATGGGCCTGATCAAGGAGGGCGACGACTACGCCGTGCTGACCGACATCCTTGGGGATGAGGACCACCTCGGTGATATGGACTTCAAGGTGGCTGGCACCGGCAAGGGCATAACCGCGCTGCAGATGGATATCAAGATCCAGGGCATTACCCGGGAGATCATGGAAAAGGCACTGGCACAGGCCAACCAGGGTCGCATGCATATCCTCAGCGAGATGGCCAGGGCCATTGACGCGCCACGTGAGGAAGTCTCCGAGTTTGCGCCTCGCTACATCACCATGAAGATCAACCCGGACAAGATCCGTGATGTGATCGGCAAGGGTGGTGCCACTATTCGTTCCATAACCGAAGAGACCGGTGCCAGTATCGATATCGATGACAGCGGCACCATCAAGATTGCCTCGGTAGATTTCGATGCCGGTAACGAGGCACGTCGCCGCATCGAGTTGATTACCGCCGATGTCGAGGTGGGCACCATTTATGATGGCAAGGTCGCCAAACTGATGGACTTCGGTGCATTCGTCACCATCCTCCCCGGCAAGGATGGCCTGGTACACATCTCGCAGATTTGTGAAGAACGTGTACAGAATGTCAGCGACAAGCTGTCCGAGGGCGACCTGGTCAAGGTCAAGGTACTCGAGGTCGACAAGCAGGGCCGTATCCGTCTCAGCATGAAGGCGGTGGGGCAGGACTGAGTGCACAAACCGGCAAGTGTAAAAAAGGGGCCTGATGGCCCCTTTTTTGTGGCCATTTATGCGGCAGGCTACTTCCCGCCAGCCATCTGCCGACTGCTGGTGATGACCATGGCGTGGGTCTTGTTCTTGGTGCAGTTAACGGTGTTGCTGTCCTTTATTTGGCACTCCAGCTTGTGTTCCTTGCCCCAGCCGGTTTTCACCGTATAGCCTTTTTCCTCTTCTGCCTCGTCGAAGGCGGCAGCCGGATCATCAGCCACGCTTTCCTTGCTGACGGCATCGATCACCAGGTTACGGTAGCTGACATTGAAGGCGCCGGCAAAGCCGCTGATGATCGTCCTGGTCTTGAACTTGATGGTGTTGGTGGCAGTGTCACGCGTCTGGTCATCACTGAAGCAGACAAGCCTGTTCTTCTCCTGGCGGCAGGTATTGATCGCCGAGGGCAGCCAGGCGACCGGTTTGTTATCGCGATTCCAGCCTGCCAGCATCAGGGTTTCCATGGTATCGATAGTTGCAGATTTCCCTCCGGTTAGCGGAGCATCCTGTCGTTTTTTTGCAGTTCGTTTCGGTTTTGCAGTTCGTTTCGGTTTTGCAGTTCGTTTCGGTTTTGCAG
>JBDLJX010000070.1:0-13655 GCA_039714155.1 Pseudomonadota bacterium
GCACATAAAAATGCCCGTCAGGCCTGGGCCATCATGGCCAGAGAGCAGGGTACCCTGAATTAACCGATAGCAGGTTCGATTAACCACGGCAGGGTAACTGCGGAGTAAACGAAACCACCGACGATTGCGAAGACGACACACGATGGCGAATCGGTTGGACCGACGTCGACAGACCTGGGACGGCGCACGGCCCTGGGGGCCGCGTAGGAGTAAAGGAGTCGGCGCGCGCGCATACCATCATGGCCAGGGGATACTGATTTCCCATCAATGGGCCGAATATAAGCGAGCAGTCAATTTCCGAGAGCCAACAAATGCCGTCTTTACAAACGGGAGAGGTCCATATAAGCGCCGTCCCGGGCGCGAATCGCGGCGAGACGCCGCTCCTGCAGCAAGATCTTTTGCAATGATTGGGTTTATACTCCGGGCATGACGATCCGGGTCAGGCACTTGCGTATTGACGTTCTGGTGGTCATGTCCAGTGTAACCGGAGCGTTGCATTAGTTAATGGAGTTACCCGTGTCCCCAGCAGCCGGCACTCCCGGTCCAGCGTTGCCCGCAACCAGTTACTGTCCTGGCGGTTTGCATGGTTGAGGCGAAAGTATTGCCGGTGCATCGGGATCATCTCCAGCTGTAGCAGCCCGCCGCGTTTCAGGTCCAGCGTCACCAGGTACAGCAGGGCAAGTTCGGTGCGATACTCCGCATGTCCGCTGATACCTTCGTAGTCATTAATCAGGTCGCCACAACCATAGAGTATCGGTCTGCCCCGGTAGACCTCGATGCCCAGGGGGTGATGCGAGGAATGGCCGTGAACCAGATCCACGCCCGCCGTATCGATGAGTGCGCGGGCAAAGTGGCGGTGTGCCTTCGGGATGGGGTAACCCCAGTTTCCGCCCCAGTGCAGGGAGGCCACAACCACGTCACCAGGTTGCTGCCGGGAATTCACGGCTTTGGTGATTTCTCTGACTGTGTGAGCCGACAAGTCCGGCAGCAGGTTGACTCCCGGCCGGCCTGCCGTGGCTGCCCAGGCACCGGGTATGCCGCTGCTCTTGAGGCCATAGGCATATACCAGTATCCGGCCACGGCCCGGCAGTTCCAGTATTGCCGGGGCCTGTGATGCCGCCAGGTCCGGACCGGCACCTGCGGTTGATAATCCCGCCTGTGCCAGGGCGGTCAGGGTCTCTTCAAGTCCCGCGTAGCCCCAGTCCAGGACATGATTGTTGGCCAGCACACAGCAGTCGATATCCGCGGCGGTAAGGCAGGGAATATTGGCAGGGTGCATGCGGTACTGGATGCCCTTGTGCGGCCAGGGTGTACCGCGTCTGGTAACGGTCGTTTCCAGGTTGACAATGCGCATATCCGGGGCGGCCGCATTCAGCGCTGCCAGCGCATCACCCCAGATGTAGGGAAAGTTTACTGGTCGGGGAATCGGGCCGGTGGTCCGCTCGGCAAGTTCCACATAATCCAGGGCCGAGTGACTGAAGGACTCGACTATGCGCGGGTCGCCGGGGTGGGGCAAGACCTGATCAATACCTCTTCCCGTCATGACATCGCCGGCCACGAACAGGGTAACTGAATCAGGCTTCTGTTTGTCCTGTTGGGCGGTGGTTTGTGTCATCGAAAATAGCGAGGTACTTACTGAATACTTGAGAAAGTCCCTGCGTTTCATGAGATGGCCAGGGATTAATCAGGATTTTCCGGATTGTCGACGAAATCATCCGCGCGTAAACCGAACCGCTCCGTCAGTTGTATCCGGGTACCGGCACGAAGCACGGCGTTCATCGCAGGTGGGTGTTGTTCTGCGGCCATGCGTTCAGTCTCGTCCTCGTAGCGCCAGGCCTTTGAGAGTGGCTTGTCCCCGGTGTCCAGCCAGATGTAGTACTTCATCGGGGTCTCACAAACTGGTCAGGTATTTCCAGGTCAGGTTGAGGAGAGGCGGGTGTCGTAATGTGTAGCACTGTCGAACAGGGTCATCTCCCAGATGTCAGCGACACGGTCATAACGCAGGATGTAGATACCACCGTCGTCGCCGCGTAGTTTGAAGTAGCTGCAGCTCGGGTCAAGCCAGCGGTCGATGATCTCGTCCACGTTGATTTCACGTTGACCGATAAAAAAACGGCGCGGGGATTCCGCGGCCCGGTGGCCTGCGTAGCACTCTACCCGGATAGCGTTTGTTATCTCGCCGGTATTCATTAAATACAAGGTTAGCAGACCGGGAACGACATACGAGCATGTAATGGATCTGATTCATAAAATGGTTTATTGAGATGAATTACAGCGGCATCCGGGAAGCATGATTACGCCACACAAACGTACGCAATCGCCTCAGACTGCAATGAGCCTGATGCCGCATTGTTACCCCACGTTGAAAAATCACCTTTGGTTTTCCACATAGCCTGGACCCTTTTGAAACTTTTCCGAAACCAGCCCTAATCTCACATGAGTAAATATTTCTACATATTGTGATATAAACCTTTTTAATTTCTACATATTGTGATATATACCTTTTCAGCGTACGTTTGCGCTGCCAGTCAATGACAAAATATTGACTGTTAGGTGTCATCTGGGGCAGATGAGGCTAATACGTTCACAGGAGGAGTTCTACTATGAATCAGGTAGCACAATATCTACCTAAGGAAGCAAAGAGTGCTGTTGAAATTATTGTCTATATCAGCAAAGACCTTGGGGATGAACAACGGGATCTCGTGGTAGCCGCAATGGAAAAAACGGAGGGAATCATCGGGGCAGAATTTTGCCTGTTGCGTAACCATCTTGTGCTCGCGAAATATGACAAGGATATTTTGACGTCGCAGGATGTATTGAAAAGCTTCAATTCATTAAAGCTGGATGCCAAGCTGATCGGTCCGATATAGTCATTACGCGAGGGAACCGCTGCTGGTGGCTGGCCTGTGTTAACACAACCGATGCAGGCTGATTCAACGGGGTCAGACTTGACACCATATTTTCAGGGGGGGTGCTGAATCCGTAATTATTACATGGATAGAGCACCAGCTTGCATGAAAATCAATCATTCTGAGTCATTCGTTCTGAATATCTGAATGTCTTGAATCCTGTAAGAACCGGGCATACACATATCATCTGGCTAATGGCAAGCGATCAGTGGAAAGCGTACCCCCGACGGCTGTTTTTTCGGGTGGATTCCCGTGAAATAGACTGGATTTACAATCATGCGAACGCAACGCAAGATTTATCAAGGTGAAGCTTTGTGGTCAGTATGATCGCACGAACTGCCGGTTACCCGGCGCAGTTCCGCGATACGTTCCAGGGCAAGTGTAGAAAGGCGTTGCGCCATCAGCATGACCGATTCATCCTGAGCGGATGTAACCACGGAATCGTAAAACGCAAAACTACGATCACAATCTGCACAGAGCCGCCGTAACGCGGTAGATGCATTTTCAGTTGCCGCCAATGTGCGCTCACGCCAGGGTGCGATCGACTTCAGTGCCGTGGTCAGGTCCGTGCCTGGTGAATCACCATCGTGCAATGCTCTTTCACACGCGGACAGGAATTCCTGTGTATTGGCGGCCAGCGCTTTCAGATCCGGGAACTCGCGTCCGGCAGCATCGATAAGATCAACGAAGAATTGTTCGATACAGACTGTTGCTGCCAGCAGGTCGGGGATGCTGTGAATTACACCGGGATCAATTCCCGGTTCGGTTCTGTGTTGACTGCGTTGTGCATGCCAGGCGCGGCGTCGCTGGGTACGTAACAGTGCCGCATGGCCAAGCTCTTCGCGTGCGAGAACCTCAGCATGGTCTCGCACATCGGGATCCTTGCTGTTAGCGGCTATATACGAATAAAAACGGAAGGCGCGCTCTTCATTGTGTACGGCAAAGGCAAGCGCCTTGTAAGCCGTACTTTGATCCGGGTCTTTGGCCTCGGCATCATAGATGGTTGCAACACCAGGATCTTCCCACCTGATCGGCCCCACATCCATACTAATCGCAAGGCCTTCCAGTGTGGCCCATTCTATTAACTGTTTCTCATGCGCCCGTTCTTCATCGACCATTCTTTCGAACAGGGAGCCAGCTTCCTCGTTCCCATGTTCATGCATTCGGGCGGCAAGTTCCGAATAACGCCGAATGGCCTCACGCTCCGCCGCAAGCGCGATCGATATAAGTTCCGCGGTGGTATGGATATCTGTGCTTAACATGGTTGCTCTGATGGAATCATCCGGCAAGTAATCCGATCTCTTATTGACCTGCGTCAATTTGTCGCAGACTATGACAACGTACGGTCTGCAAAACAACAACAACCTTCTTACAAGGGGCCAACCGGGTAGTGATTTGCGCGACTGAACGATCAATGAAGCACGTACTGGCCGGATCGGGCCCGGGTTCCCGGACGGTCATTTTAAGAAACCTTGTTCTCCTGGTGGTTTTGGCCTTGCAGGCGGTAGCTGCGTCGGCCGCGTCGAACTATGAATTAGCGCGCTTTATCAAGGCGATGTCGCCGCATGAGGCCTTCCCGGGCGCGGACCAGCTTGGTGATGTTTTGGGAGCCCCACCGGTTGTGGAGGCCTCCAGTGGTAGCAAACCAATCGGCTATGTGTTCCTCAATTCCGATTTCGTCAATTCGACGGGATACTCCGGCAAACCCATTTACCAGCTGATTGCCATCGACATGGAGGGTGTCATCCGCCAGGTGCTACTGGTTGAACACCACGAGCCTATTGTTCTGATCGGCATCCCGGAGAGCCGGATCACCCGGGTCCTCGACAATTACGCGGGTCTGGACATCGGTGCACTGGTCCGGAAGACATACGGTGACCATAAGGTCGATATCGTCACAGGTGCGACGGTGACCGTGATGGTGATGGACGACACCATCCTGCGCAGCGCGATCAAGGTCGCACGCCGCTTTGGCCTGGGTGGCCTGAAACCCGAGCGCAAGCAGACCGGTCCGAAGGCCACCGTTAATATGGATTTGAAGGAACAGGAAGGCTGGGCGGCGTTACTGAGTGATGGTTCCATTGCCAATCTGATACTGACACTGACACAGATCAATGCGGCCTTCGAGCATTCGGGGAACGAGATTGCGGCGGACCGGCCCGAGGAAGGCGATCCCGAGGAGGTATTCATTGATCTGTATGCGGCGGTGGTCTCAGTGCCGGCCATTGGGCTGAGTGTGCTGGGCGAGTCCGAGTACCGTAACCTGGTCAAGCGTCTGGAACCCGGTCAGCAAGCCATTGTTCTGGCCGGGGATGGTCGCTATTCGTTCAAGGGTTCGGGCTATGTGCGCGGCGGCATCTTTGACCGCTTTCAGGTTATTCAGGGCGACACGTCGGTTCGTTTCCATGATTTTCACCACAAGCGCCTGCGCCGGATCGCGGCTGATGGTGCACCGGATTTCAAGGATGTCGATATCTTCCGTATTCCCCCGGAGCTCGAGTTTGATGCGGCGGCGCCGTGGCGACTGGAACTGCTGGTGGGGCGCGAGACCGGTCCGACCGAGAAGGCCTTCCTGACGTTCAACCTGGACTACCGGACACCGGATAAATATCTGCTCATCCCCGAGCCGGAAGTGAACTCTGGAATATCCTGGGATAAACTGGGCCTCCCGGATCCAACGTCGGCAGATGCACCCCTGTGGATGAAGATGTGGGTCACCAAGTTGCCGGAGGTGATTCTCCTGTTGATCGCATTGAGTGTGCTGACGGTGATCTTTTTCTTTCAGGGCTGGTTGGTCAAACGTCCCTTACTGACCGACCGTGTGCGTATCGGTTTTCTCATCTTTACGCTATTCGGCATCGGCTGGTACGCCAATGCGCAACTCTCCGTGGTCAATATCCTGGCCGTGTTCAATGCCCTGCTTAGTGGCTTTGACTGGAGCTATTTCCTGATGGAACCGTTGATCTTCATCCTGTGGGGATCGGTAGCCGCTGCTCTGCTCTTCTGGGCCCGGGGTCCGTACTGTGGCTGGCTGTGTCCTTTCGGTGCACTGCAGGAGTTGCTCAACCGGCTCGCCAAGCTTGTAAAGATCCCGCAGATTACCTTGCCATGGGGCCTGCATGAACGTTTGTGGTCACTCAAATATCTCATCTTTCTGGTGTTGTTCGGCTTCTCGATGCATTCACTGGGATGGGCCGAGCGCCTGGCGGAGGTCGAACCCTTCAAGACCGCTATTATTCTGAAGTTCGCACGGGAATGGCCATTCGTACTGTTTGCCATCGCAGTCATCGTCCCCGGTCTGTTTATCGAACGTTTCTACTGTCGCTACCTGTGTCCGCTGGGCGCCGCGCTGGCCATACCCGGCCGGCTGCGCATGTTTGCCTGGCTTAAACGCTACAAGGAATGCGGGGCACCCTGTCAGCGTTGCGGCAACGAATGCATGGTTCAGGCGATCCATCCGGAGGGCAACATCAATGTCAACGAATGCCTGTATTGCCTGCACTGCCAGGTTGTTTACTTCGATGACCAGGCCTGCCCGGTCATGATCCAGAAGCGTCTGAAACGGGAACGGGCGGCCACGGGCACATCCGCGAACAACAAGCAGCAGGTCGAGCAGATTATTGCTGATCTCAAGGCGAAGAAGGGGACGGCAAACGACGATTCCTGATCAGGGAGTCAATCATTCGCCTGCCACAGGGTAGGCCAACAACCGAAGAGGATAGAGCCATGACAGATGATACATCAGACAAAAAGGGCATTACCCGGCGTGAGTTGCTGGGGGGGTCGGCAAAAATTGCGGCACTCGCCGGCGCTGGCGGTCTCGCCGGATTGGCGGGTGGTTCCCTGCTTGCGCCGAAGTCGGCCCAGGCGGCGGCCTCCAGCAAGGCCGAGGTTGCCCCGGGGGACCTGGACGAGTACTACGGATTCTGGAGTAGTGGTCAGGCGGGTGAAATGCGCATCCTGGGCATGCCCTCCATGCGTGAATTGATGCGCGTACCGGTCTTCAATCGTTGCAGTGCCACTGGCTGGGGATCGACCAACGAGAGCCGCAAGATCCTCCGTGATGGTCTGACACCCGAGACCCGGAAGTATCTTGACAAGCATGGTGGCGTCTGGACGAACGGCGACCTGCATCATCCGCATATGTCATTTACCGATGGCACCTATGATGGCCGTTACCTGTTCATGAACGACAAGGCGAACACGCGGGTGGCGCGGGTGCGTTGCGACGTCATGAAGTGCGACAAGATTACCGAGATCCCGAACACATCGGATATTCATGGCCTGCGTCCACAGAAATATCCGCGTACAGGTTATGTCTTCGCGAACGGTGAGCATCGTATTCCCATTCCCAATGATGGCAGTGTCCTGGATGAACCGGAGAAGTACCACGCAATATTCACGGCCCTCGATGGCGATACCATGAAAGTCGCCTGGCAGGTCATCGTCGACGGCAATCTCGACAACTGTGATGCGGACTACCAGGGCCTGTATGCCTTCTCCACCTGCTACAACAGCGAGGAAGGCGTGAACCTGGCCGGGATGACTGCGAATGAGCGGGACTGGGCCGTGGTGTTCGATCTCAAGCGTATCGAGGCCGGCGTCAAGGCAGGTGATTTCAGGAAGATCGGCGGCGTGGCGGTACTCGATGGCCGCAAGGGATCGAAGTACACCCGCTACATCCCGATTCCGAACAGCCCGCATGGCTGTAATACCGCCCCGGATGGCCGTCATGTCGTCATCAACGGTAAATTGTCTCCAACCGTATCGGTGATCGATGTCACCCGCCTGCCTGATCTGTTCAACGACAAGATCAAGCCGCGCGATACTATCGTTGCCGAACCGGAACTGGGGCTGGGCCCCTTGCATACTGCCTTTGACGGGCGCGGCAACGCCTACACGACACTGTTTCTTGACAGCCAGTCCGTAAGCTGGAATATCCAGAAGGCAATCGATGCCTATAATGGAAAGAAAGTTGATCCGATCATTGACAAGATCGACGTTCATTACCAGCCGGGTCACAACCACACGTCCATGGGAGAGACCAAAGAGGCCGACGGCAAGTGGCTGGTGTCACTCAACAAGTTCTCCAAGGACCGTTATATCAACGTCGGGCCACTGAAACCGGAGAACGAGCAGCTCATCGACATCAGTGGCAAGAAAATGCAGCTGGTGCATGATGGCCCGACCTTTGCGGAGCCGCATGATTGCATCATCGTCCGCGCCGACATCGTCAACCCGAACTCGGTCTGGGAGAAGGATGACCCCATGTGGGCCGAGGCCACGGCACAGGCCAAGAAGGATGGCGTCACTCTGTACACCGACTCCAGGGTGATTCGCGATGGCAACAAGGTGCGTGTCTACATGTGGTCGATAGCACCCGCTTTCAGCATGGAGCAGTTCACCGTGAAACAGGGCGATGAGGTCACGATCATCGTTAGCAATAACGATCAGGTCGATGACCTGACTCATGGCCTGACACTGGCGAACTATGGCATTGCCATGGAAATCGGTCCCCAGGCAACATCCTCGGTAACCTTTGTCGCGGATCGCCCGGGTGTGCACTGGTTCTACTGCCAGTGGTTCTGTCATGCGCTGCACATGGAAATGCGCGGCCGCATGCTGGTCGAACCGGCCTAGGTGACGGCTTGTCCATAACAGCAAACCGGGCACACCCGGCAGTCAGTCACTGGCTGATTGCCGGGTTGTGTCTCTGCCTCCTGTTGCTGCCCTGGATTGCCGCAGCGGCGGTGGTGCGTGTGGCACCGGGTGACAGCACGCTGCAGGCAGCAGTCAATGCCGCCAGCCCCGGCGACACACTTGCGCTACAGGTCGGCGTCTATGCCGGCGAGCTCATCATTGGCCGCAGTGTCACGATAGTCGGGCAGCCGGGCAGCGTGCTCGACGGCATGGGCAAGGGCGATGTCATCCGGGTCAATGCACCTGATGTCGTCATTCGGGGCATTACCGTGCGCAACTCCGGCACCAGCCTGGAGACCGAGGACAGTGGTATCTTTGTGACTGAGCAGGGCGACGGTGCACTGATCGAAGCCAACCGTTTTGAAGACAATCTGATTGGTGTCTATCTTAAAGGCCCCGACTCGGCGGTGGTACGGGGAAACCGCATCGTGGGCAGTCAACATCACCGCATGAATGACCGCGGTAACGGTGTTTACCTGTGGAACACCCCGGGTTCACGGGTGGAGGACAACGACATCCGTTATGGCCGTGACGGGATCTTCGTCACCACCAGCACTCACAATATATTCCGCAACAACCGTTTCAGCGACCTGCGTTTCGCGATTCATTACATGTACACCCATGACAGCGAGGTCATTGGCAATGTCTCAACCCGAAATCACTCGGCCTGGGCACTGATGTTTTCCGATCGCCTGACGGTGACCGGTAACCGGTCGATTGGTGACCGCGACCGCGGACTGTTCCTGAACTTCGTCAACAGTTCCACGCTGGAGGATAACCACGTATCAGGGGGTGTGGAGAAGTGTGTCTTCATCTACAACGCCAACATGAACAGCTTCAGCGGTAACTGGTTCGAAGGGTGCGAGATCGGCATTCATTTCACGGCCGGTTCAGAGAGAAACGAGATCTTCGGCAATGCGTTCATCGGCAACCGGACCCAGGTCAAGTACGTTGGTACGCGCCATATTGAATGGTCGCACGCTGGCCGTGGCAACTACTGGAGCGACAATCCCGCCTTCGATCTCAATGATGACGGCATTTCGGACCGGGCTTACCGGCCTAACAGCCTGGTTGACCAGATTGTCTGGCGATACCCGTCTGCCAGATTACTGCTCGGCAGTCCGGTGATGCAGATGCTGCATTGGGCGCAGTCGGAATTTCCCACCCTGCATCCCGGTGGCGTACGGGATAGCGCTCCGTTGATGGTGCCACCGCAGCGGGAGGGCTGATGAGATGAACACAGCCCATGTCATCGAACTGAGGGCAGTAGACAAGCACTACGACAAGGCAGTGGTTGTTGACGGTATCGATCTTCAGGTCGATCCCGGCGAGTGCTTCGTGCTGGTTGGGCACAATGGCGCCGGTAAAACGACCATCATGAAACTCATGCTCGGTCTGACACGACCGAGTACCGGACAGGTGCTGGTGCTGGATGAAGATCCGGCCAGTCGGATGTTCGCAGCCCGGCGTCAGGCGCTGGGCTACCTGCCCGAGAGCGCTTCCTTTTATTCCAATATGACGGGGCTGGAACTGCTTGGCTATTACGCACACCTGAAGGGGGTACCCAAAACCGAGGTAGACCAGCGCCTGCAACAGGTTGGCCTGCATGCGGCGGCTGCAAGGCGCCTGCACACCTATTCCAAAGGGATGCGCCAGCGTTTGGGGCTTGCCCAGGCCATACTCGGCGCACCCAGGCTACTGTTCCTCGATGAACCAACCACGGGACTTGACCCTTTATTGCGTCGTGATTTCTACCAGATCATCAGTGACCTGCGCGCCAGCGGTACCACTGTCGTGATTTCATCGCATGCCCTGAATGAAATCGAGGCGCAGGCCGACCGGATCGCGGTCATCAAGCACGGTCATCTGGTGGCCTGCGGCAGTCTGCCGGATCTCGGCAGGCAGGTGGGTTTGCCGGTACGTACCCGGATTGCCGTCGCAGCGGGCAATGCGGCCCGCGTTGCGGGACAGCTCGCAGCACACATCAAGATTGACAGGGTCAATGATCACAGTGTGGACCTGATATGTCCGGAGGATGAAAAGATGTCGGTGCTGCGGCACATCGCCGACCTTGGTGATACCGTGCTGGACGTCAGTATGACCACACCATGCCTGGACGAGATCTACCTGCATTTTATGAACGGGGAAGGGCCATGATTCGCATGCTGCACACGATTCCTGTATTGGCCGCAAAAGAGATCCGCGACGGCCTGCGCAATCGCTGGGTGGCGGCGACCATACTTCTGCTCGGCAGCCTGGCACTGGCGCTGAGTTTTCTGGGCTCCGCACCGACCGGTGAAATCAAGGCCGGCGTACTGGAGGTCAGTGTTGTCAGCCTCACCAGCCTGAGTATGTACCTGCTACCCCTGATTGCCTTGATGCTGTCATTCGATGCACTGGTTGGAGAATTCGAACACGGCACCATGTTACTGCTGCTGACCTATCCGGTGGCGCGCTGGCAAATCGTTGCCGGCAAGTTCCTGGGGCATACAGCCATTCTACTGGTAGCAATCATGGTTGGTTATGGCAGCGCGCTGGGCGTTCTCATCCTTGTTGGTGAGGGCGATACCACCGGCTGGCAGGCCTACGCCGCCATGATGGCCAGTTCCCTGCTGCTGGGTTGCGCGTTTCTCGCTATCGGCTACCTGATCAGCTCGCTGGCACGCGAGCGCGCCGTTGCAACCGGTGCAGCTGTTGTCATCTGGCTGCTGCTTGTCGTGTTATATGACCTTGGCCTGCTCTCTGCGCTGATGATCGATGAAGGTAAATATATCAGCGAAGGATTATTTTCGGTGCTCATGCTCGTCAATCCGGCCGATGCCTATCGGCTGTTCAACTTTACCGGTTTCGGGGAAGTTGGGCGCCTGGTGGGTGCAACCGGTGTTGGCGCCGGTTTTGAATCCGGTTGGGTAGCACCAGTGATATCCATGGGGCTTTGGGTCATCATACCGTTCCTGGTAACCGTGGCCCGGTTTCACCGGCGAGAGCTTTGATGCTGCAGCTAAACATAGCGTCCTGAATGATGAATGCCACCTGGCAATAACATCTTGGAAGAGTACTAGGCACTAACACGTCAAAAATACCTGGCTTCATATCATGGAAACAAGATCTGCCATATTGCTGGTACATTGCCCTGACCGTGAAGGCATTGTTCTTGCAATAACCAGTTTCATATCGAGTAACAACGGCAATATTCTGTATCTTGATCAGCATGTCGATTACGAAAAAGGCCGGTTTTTCATGCGTGTAGAATGGGACCTTGCCCGGTTTTCGATAGCAGACGAACAAATTGGCGAGCAATTCCAGAATCATGTCGCATCAGGCCTTGACATGCTGTGGCAACTTTATTTCTCCAATGAGCGGCTGCGGATGGCGCTGTTAGTGTCAAAGTTGCCGCATTGCTTTTATGACATCCTTGCGCGTTACGAGTCGGGAGAATGGCGGATCGAAATACCGCTGATTATCAGCAACCATCAGGACATGGAACGTGTTGCAGAGCGGCATGGCATTGATTACTTTTATCTGCCGGTTGACAAGGGCAACAAGCAGGAGCAGGAAGCCAAACAGCTTGAGTTACTGCAACAGCATAATATCGATTTTATTGTGTTGGCGCGATACATGCAGATATTGAGCGAGAATTATATTAATCAGTATCCACAATGCATTATTAATATCCATCATTCCTTTCTGCCCGCATTCCCGGGTGGCCGCCCATACCATTCAGCCTATGATCGTGGTGTGAAGATTATCGGCGCAACCAGCCATTACGTGACCACAGAACTGGATGCGGGTCCGATCATTGAACAGGATGTGGTGCATGTCAGCCATAAGGATACCGTTGAAGATATGATCCGCAAGGGCCGCGATCTTGAGAAGATCGTACTTGCCCGCGCGATCTGGCACCAGGTAAAACGCAACATTCTTGTATGCGATAACCGTACCGTGATATTTGATTGAAGCAGGTAATGAGTTTTCGCTTCTGATGGGCCGCATACATTGCTTCGGCTGTATGGTATATCGCGTCGTCATGTGCTGTGTCGGCACCGTCTGGTTTTCCGGCGACCACACCAAGACCATTATTGTAGATGACGAGATTGCCTTCCTTGGCGGCATGAACATCGGTCGTGAATACCGTTATGACTGGCATGACATGATGGTTGAAATCGAGGGGCCGATTGTCAACGAGATTAGCGAGGAATTTCACCGTGCGTGGGTGTCATCCGGTTTTCTTGGCGATCTGCAGAAACTGTTCTACCGTGACAAGGTTGCACCGGTGCCTGCCGGTGAAGCAAACTATCCGATGCGGTTGCTGTACACGCAGCCAGGTGATTCGCAGATCCTGCGTGCCCAGATTGCGGCAACGCGGCAGTCACGCCGGTATATCTACCTGCAGAATCCCTACATTACCAGTGACGCGATGCTGTACGAACTGGTAAAAGCCCGTCGTCGCGGCGTCGATGCCAGGGCATGCCTTGGATCTGCCAATATGGATAATCTGAGTCTGCGCACGAACCGGGAAATGAACCTGGCAACCTCACATCCGCCGGCAGTGGATGTCTTGCGTGAGCAGGTGTTCCATGTGGACATGGAGAACTCCGTGGAGTTGACCAGCCCCTTGCCAGGCAACTGGTCAGATGTTCTTGCCGAGCTGCTGGCCGATTATTTGTAAATTCGCAGTGGTATAGTTACTTCTTTTTCCCCTTGCCATGGCACGGTTTCTGGCAGGTGCCGGCAGGGACTCAAGCCGCTCGCGCAAATTGCCAAATGGCAGGTCATTTAGTTTAAACGGGTGCCCCGGGCCGTATGCCCTTTGGATGTCTGCCTGTACTGGTGCAAGTGCAAGGAATTAAAATACAAGTGTTCCAATCGTGATTCTTCGTGTGGCAGGAAAATATATCATTCGCTATCACCGGCAATCGTATTGTTCGGGTATCTGCATCGCCAGTAACGCTGTCAGGCAGCAGGGCGCTATATGATTATCAGGGGTGTTGCCGCAGGGAGAACCATTGTACTCAGGTACAATGGTAAAAGACGCAAGAGGAACCG
>JBDLJX010000071.1:0-13587 GCA_039714155.1 Pseudomonadota bacterium
CCCGGCGTCTCCGGATAGTCATCATCGCGCCGGCGCTCGAATTCGGCAATCACCTGTGCGCCCAGCAGCAGGATGATCGAGGCAATCTCAAGGCTGAGCAGTGCAACCACTGCCGTGGCAAGTGAACCATAGATGAAGTTCACGAATGACAAAGTCGAGAAGTACCAGACGAGAACGTGGCGGGCAATTTCCCACAATATTGCGGCGATGATGCCACCCAGCAGGGCGTGGCGGATTGACAGGTGTCCAACCGGCAAGACCATGTAGAAAGCAGTCAACATCAGTGCCAGTCCGGCAACGCCAATACCGTACAAGACGCTCCCGGAGATACCGCTGAGTGCCCAGGTCATGCCCAGTACCGAGACGGTTTCAGTTTCCACCGTCTGTAATGCACCACTGACCAGTGTTACCAGCAGAATGCCAATACCGAGTGACAGGATAAACAGGTAGGGAATTATGGCTGACACCAGAAAATGCCGCCGGCGGATCCTGACACGATGAAAGAAGATGACCGACATGGCGTTTTCCAGCGCGGTAAAAGCCATGGAACTGAAAAACAGCAGGACGACAAAACCGACAATACCAATCAGCTCCCAGTGTTCCAGAAACATTCCCAGTTGCGTTGTCAGAATATGTGCGTAGCCGGGAATGACCAGTTCCGTCTCCGTGGCAATGACTCTCAGTAACCGCTCCTGTTCGACAAACTGTGACAGTACGATCAACAGCAATGCAAATAACGGCACAATCGACAGCAGGGTATAGTAGGCGCATGCACCGGACAGCAGCAGTCCCTGGTTGCGACGAAAGTCCTTCAGTACCTTGATAATGAAATGCACAGGATGCATTAACTGCGCTCTGGCGGTTGCGGGTTTCTCCCGGGATGCCATTTTCCTGTCAGGTGTCATATGCAGGGTTGGTTCACTCTATAAGGAATACAGGTGAAAAATATCCAATATTCCATGGAGTTGCATTGCAAACAAGAATATTAACCAGTCCTGGTATGCTTCTCATTAAGAATAAAATACTCATCTTATAACGCTATATATAAGCTCTATTAATAATTTTCAATAATTTTTGCTAATATAGAATTTCAATAATATAGTTTCCGGAATGTCTTCTAACAATATGTCGCGGTTTCGGGAGGGAAGGGTTGATGCACACATTACGTTTACGCCAGTTCCGTTCCGTCATACTGACGTGCCTGCTTGCCATGTCCCATGCCGTGCTTGCAGATGATGTTGTCACAGTGACAGTGTCGAAAGATAGACCCTCATTGGTAAATATTGTTGGTCCGGAAGGTTTTATCACCCAGCTGCAGACCGTCGATAGCGGCATGCTCGCTGATCAGTTACAGGAACTCCGCAGTTCGTTGATCTCACGCAAGCAGGAACTTGCCAGGGAACTGGAAGAAAAACAGCTGGACTCAGGCGACGCAGTACTGACACTGCTGATGCCGGGTGGTCTTATCTACGCGGGTTATAAAAAGGCAGTTTATGAACGTGCCAGGAATGATCTGGCCGAAGTTAATGAGAATATCGCCGAATACTCTCGTGATCTGGCACTATTGCAAGGAAAGATGAGACCGGTTGCCGTCGCGCGGCGTAAATGATATCTGTTTCATCTCTGTTACATATCCCATGTAAAAACACAGGGCTGCAGCGTATTACGCTATGGCCCGCTTGTTGGAGTGCACCCGGTAGACAGGAAATTAATAGGTTACCTGTGCAAGGATACGCAGCTTCTCGATATCCTGATATTTATATTCAAATGAATATCTGCCACCGGAGATGCGACGCTCGAAACGCAATGTCCCGGGTGAACCGCCAACCAGTGTATATTGTTTTTCAATGCCGTCTGTCCGGGTGACCTTGAACATCTTGCCAACGAAGTTCCTGGCCTCGCCGGGCTTTATTGGCAGGTATTCCAGACGGTAGTTTTGTCTGGATGGTTTGTGTTTGGACTGCCTGGTAAACCTTTCTACAGTTGAGACATTCTGCTCTTCAGTCGGCGTTTTCTCCACAGGCGTTACCGGTGGCGTCAATTCGACACGATCTCTCAGTTGTCTGAGTTCCTGCTTCTGTGTATCGGTCATGGTCGAGCCGTACATCAACCGTGATATGACAAGGCTGATTTCATCACGGTCCGCATCAGTGAGCACGGGCTCGTAGGAGTCGATAAATGAAGTCATCAGATCCAGTTTGCCCTGTGAACGCTGCTCCGCGCTCAGTTCGTTGAACCGCACCAGGTTTGCTGGTACGAACCGCAGTGCATCCTGGTCAGTCAGGTGCCTTGAAAGCATTGCCCTGTGTAAATGCATTGATGTTTGTACCATTTCCCAGGTGCCGCTGGTATGCAGCAGATAGACAGACAGTGAAACCACTGATAGCAGTGATGCACTGAAGGCAATAAACGGAATGTGTGCCTCCCGCCAGTGACGTATACCGAAGGCAATTGCGCTGACCGGCGAGAACAACAGTACGCTCAGACCCCATAATGCGTGTTTCCTGAAGGCGCAGACAGTCAGCCAGAGCAGCATGACAAGCGTGGCCAGGGCAAACCCGAGAAGTACCTGTATCAATACGTTCATAACAACATCCAGTCTGGAATACCATTGAGGTAATCGACCGTTTTTGCCGGATTCTTTAGTGAAATCAATGCTTTTTTAGCATTCTGAGATGTCTGTCCGGGCATTGTCGAATGCCCGCAAAAACCGGGCTGATATAGGAACCCAGCAACTAACTGTTTAATAAGATAAAATGGCATGAATTTCAGGTGAACTTTGCTGATTATAGCTTGACTAATTAGTATATTAGTCTATTCTCATATATATTGTCTTATCAGGAGGTATGTATATGGATATCAATATACTGTTGCGACGAATACTGATCGTTGTCATGGCTGCCGGCTGGTTCTCGCTGGCGCATGCCAATGTCGGCGAGGTGGAGCTGTGCGAGCCCTTCAAGGATGGCAAGGTTGATACATCGTTGATCAACAGCATGCTGGATGCGGCCAGGGATGGTTATCTCTATCGTATCGAGGGCGAGACCTCGAAAGTCGGTTTCTGCGTGTCGAGCAAATTCTCCGAGGTGAAAGGCGATTTCCGGGAAGTTCGTGGCGGACTTGCGCTCATGCCAGCCAGTACCGTATCAGGTGCCGAACAGGCAATGCTTGTGATCAATACGGCCAGTCTTGATACACAGGGTTCGGTTGTCGAGAGCCTTATCAAGGGCGAGCGCTTCTTTGATGTCAAAAAGTACCCCGAGATCCTGTTTGTCAGTCGTGGCTTTGAATGGACCGGTCGGGATACTGCGACTATCGTCGGGGATCTGACCGTGCATGGTGTTACCCGACCGGTTGTGTTTGCTGTCACGCTGACACCCGTCATGGGTTCGGAAAACGGTACTGTCGAACGCATGCAGGTCAAGGCAACGACCACTATCCAGCGGTCGGAGTTCGACATGGACAGCTTGTCAAAGCTGGTCAGTGACAGTGTTGACCTCTGCATGAGTGTCGTGGTGGTGCGCTACACGACCTGATGGTACTGGCGTTACACTGTCGTGATGACAGTGTCGAATGAGGATATTAGCTTTCCTCGACTTCGAATCGGGGTAAGCAGCTGCTTGTTGGGCAATGCCGTCCGCTATGACGGCAAGCACAAATGCCAGCCCTGGCTGGTCGAGGAACTGGGCCGGTTCGCTGACTTCATCCCGTATTGCCCCGAGATGGCGATCGGTCTTGGCGTGCCGCGTGGTCCGATTGAGCTCCATGGTGATCCGGCGCAGCCACGTGCCAGGGGGGTTGTTGCCCCATCGCTTGATGTTACCGATGCCTTGCATACCTGTGGCGGTGAAGTGAGTACCGGGCTGGTTGATGTCGCCGGCTATATCTTCAAGAGCAAGTCACCCAGCTGTGGGGTCGCTCGTGTCAAGGTGCGACTCGATAATGGCAAGATCGTGCGCAAGGGCAGGGGAGTTTATGCTGCCGCCATCATATCGCACTGCCCAAACCTGCCGGTCGTGGATGAAGGGAATCTCAACGATTCGGTTACGCGTGAGAATTATGTTATCCGCCTGTACGTCTGGCAACGTTGGTTGGTGTTGTTGCAGCAAGGGATTAATGCTGCACGCCTGCTGGATTTTCATGTCCGCCACAAGTACCTCATCATGGCGCATTCACGAGCTGCCTGCAGGCGCATGGAGCAACTGCTGTCACAGTTCAAGGGCGCAGACCCTGAAAATGTCATCCCGGCCTATGCCAATGAACTCATGATCGCCCTGCAGCGTCGCGTCAGCCCGGCGCGTCATGTAAATGTATTGCGGTACATCATAAGTCGCTTGAAGAAGCGGCTAGCCACATCAGACACGCAGGAGCTACTGGAGAGCATAGAAAGTTACCGGCGAGGTGATGTGCCATTGATCGAATCGCTGCGGTTATTGCGGCATCAATTCAATTTGCACCCGGACGACTGCATTGACATGCAGTGGTACCTGTGGCCGTACCCGGATGACCTGGACCTGCGCAGTTATATCTGAATTGTCTCGCCAGGTTCATTCTTACCCTGTAGGAGCGAATTCATTCGCGATGATGTGCTGCGAGGTGAGATTCAGGAATTAATCACGTCAAAAGCCGTTACAGGGGAAGATGTCTTTACATTGACGGGCGAGCAGGAATGCCCGTACTGCTATGGGTCTGATGTATTGCTGGCTGCATATTCAATAATGCGGTGGCGGCGGCTCGTCTTCGGGAGTGGCGGCACTCGTTGGTGTCAGCGACTGCACCAGTTGCTCGAGCCGTTTGATGGCTTCCAGCTGTAACCGCAGCAGTTGTTCCTGATCGAGCAAGGTACGGGTCATCTCCTCGATCGCGGACTCCTGGTGCGTAAGGCGTTCTTCGAGCGTTTCAATGCGATTTGTCAGGTCATCATCAGGCATGGCGGTTATCTACAGGTCTATGGTTATGGCGGCCGAACCCTGCCTTGCCTTTGCAATTGCATCATCAATCGTATCTCCCCGCGCCAGTACCACGCCCATGCGGCGATGGCCGTGTACCTCGGGTTTGCCAAACAGGCGTACCTGTGTGTCCGGTGTATCCAGCGCGGTATCGAGATTGTCAAAACTGACCTGGTCGGAATCACCCTCGACCAGGATGACGCTGGAGGCCGACGGGCCATGTTGATGAATGTTGGGTATCGGCAGGCCGAGGATGGCGCGGGCATGCAGCGCAAACTGTGACAGGTCCTGCGAAATCATGGTGACCATGCCGGTGTCGTGTGGCCGTGGCGAGACCTCGCTGAAAATAACGTCGTTGCCCTTAATGAACAGTTCCACGCCGAAGATGCCGCGACCGCCCAGTGCGCCGGTGATTTTCCCGGCGATGTCGCGTGCCTTCGCCAGTGCGGTCTCACTCATGAACTGCGGTTGCCAGGATTGCCGGTAATCGCCATCGATCTGTACATGGCCAACCGGCTCCAGAAAGCTGGCACCGTCACGGTGTCGCACGGTTAGCTGGGTGATTTCGTAATCGAATTCGACAAAGCCCTCGACGATGACCTTGCCGGCCCCGGTGCGGCCGCCTTCCTGCGCGTAATTCCACGCACTGTCGATATCGTCGGCTGACTTGATAGTGCTCTGGCCCTTGCCGGAGGAACTCATAATGGGTTTCACCACACAGGGCAGGCCGATATCGGCCAGTGCCTGGTCGAATTCCTCGCGGCTGGCAGCAAAGCGATAGGGCGAGGTTGGCAGTCCCAGTTCCTCGGCAGCCAGCCGGCGGATGCCCTCGCGGTTCATGGTCAGTTGTGCGGCACGCGCCGTTGGAATGACGGTATAACCCTCGGACTCCAGTTCAACCAGCGTAGCGGTGGCAATGGCCTCGATCTCGGGCACGATGTAATCGGGCCTTTCCTGTTCGATGACAGTGCGTAATGCTGCACCGTCGAGCATGGAAATGGCATGGCTGCGATGTGCGACCTGCATGGCCGGCGCATTGTCATAGCGGTCAACGACGATCACTTCGACACCGAGGCGCTGCAGTTCGATGACGATTTCCTTGCCGAGTTCCCCACCGCCGCACAGCAGGACGCGGGTGGCGGACGGGGACAGGGGGGTGCCAATGCGGGTCATGGATGATTCCTGGTCAACGGGATGTGTAATTATAAAGGAATCTTTCGGTTACGCAGCCTGATCGGGGTAGAATAGCGGCCCGGTTTGCGCCGGGTTGCCAGACATCGAAACGGAGGGACAGCATGAAAGCACGCGCGGCAGTTGCCTGGGCGCCGAAACAGCCCCTGGAAATTGAAGAAATCGAGGTCGGAGGTCCGAAACAGGGTGAGGTTCTGCTGAAGGTGGTGGCCAGCGGTGTGTGTCATACCGATGCCTTTACCCTGTCTGGCGAAGACCCGGAAGGTGCGTTTCCCTGCGTGCTGGGCCACGAGGGCGGATGCGAGGTGGTCGAGTGTGGTTCCGGGGTCAAGGACCTCAGCCCTGGTGATCATGTCATTCCGCTGTATATCCCGGAGTGCGGTACCTGTGAATACTGCCAGTCCGACAAGACCAATCTGTGCCAGTCGATTGCAGGAACGGTCTGGACCGGCTACATGCCGGACGGCACGCGCCGCTTCTCAAAAAACGGCAGTGCCATTTATCACTACATGGGTTGTTCTACCTTCTCCGAGTACACCGTCGTGCCCGAGATCGCGCTGGCGAAGATCAGCCCGGCGGCGCCACTCGACAAGGTCTGCCTGCTGGGTTGCGGTGTCACCACCGGTATTGGTGCGGTATTGAATACTGCGAAGGTCGAGCCCGGCAGTACGGTGGCCGTGTTCGGCCTGGGGGGTATTGGTCTGTCTGTCATCCAGGGTGCAGTTATGGCAAATGCCGGCCGCATCATTGCTATCGATATCAATCCCGACAAGTTCGACATGGCGAAGGCGCTGGGTGCAACCGACTTTATCAATCCGAAAGACCTGAGCGTATCAGTCACCGAGGCCGTGGTTGAATTGACTAACGGCGGGGTCGACTACTCGTTCGAGTGTATCGGCAACGTGGAAGTCATGCGCGATGCGCTGGAGTGCTGCCACATGGGTTGGGGGGTATCGACCATTATCGGTGTTGCTGGTGCCGGCCAGGAGATCTGCACGCGGCCATTCCAGCTGGTGACAGGGCGCACCTGGAAGGGTACTGCCTTTGGCGGCGTCAAGGGTCGTAGCGAGCTACCCGGTTATGTCGACAACTACATGAACGGCAGGATCGAACTCGATTCCATGGTCACACACAGCATGCCGCTGGAGGAGATCAATACGGCGTTTGAGCTCATGCACACCGGCAAGAGCATTCGCTCGGTCATTATTTTCTGAGTCTGTTTATATGGAACAGATCGAACGTATCAAGGAGTCCGGTGGTTACCTGAACCGCTACACACATGACTCGGGCAGCTGTAACTGTCGCATGACGTTCTCGGTGTATCTGCCACCACAGGCCGAGTCCGGCAAGGTCCCGGCGGTTTACTGGTTGTCGGGCCTGACCTGCACAGATGACAACTTCCGGGTCAAGGCAGGGGCGCAGCGTTATGCGGCCGAACTGGGTCTGGCGCTCATCATTCCGGATACCAGTCCGCGTGGTGACGATGTGCCCGATGCCGCCGAGCGTTATGACCTGGGGCAGGGTGCGGGTTTTTACCTGAACGCGACCCGGCAGCCGTGGTCAAAGCACTATCACATGTATGACTACATCACACAGGAATTGCCTGCACTGGTCGAAGCTGAATTGCCGATTGATCCCGGGCGGCGTTCGATCAGCGGCCACTCCATGGGTGGACACGGCGCCTTGATCTGTGCGCTGAAGAATCCCGGCATGTATCGCTCGGTGTCGGCATTTGCGCCAATCTGCAATCCGGTGGTATGCGGCTGGGGGCAGGGCTGTTTTGGCGCCTACCTCGGTGACAATGTGGCAGACTGGCAGGCATACGATGCCACCAGTCTGATCAAGGGTGGTGCGGACATGTTGCCGATGCTGATCGATCAGGGCACGGCAGACGAGTTTCTTGCTGAACAGTTATATCCGGAACATCTCGAGGCCGCCTGTGCGGAACGTGATCTGCTACTCACCCTGCGCCGTCAGGACGGTTATGATCACAGCTATCACTTTATCGCCAGCTTTATTGGCGAACACCTGGCGTGGCATGCGGAACACCTGCAAGCGAAATAGAGGAGATCGGATATGGCGCAACCTGTGAGAGCAATGCAGCGTATTTGTCTGTGTCTGCTGGCTGCGATGTTTATAACATTCGTGGTTCCGGCGACTGCCCATGCCGACTACCCGATTGAAGTGATCGAACTACGGCACAACCTGCTGCAGGATGTACTGCCGGCCATTCGGCCACTGATGGGCGAAGGCGAGACGGTGACTGGCATGGGCAACCAGTTAATCATCAAGGCGCCACCGGCACGGGTTGCCGAAATCCGCAAGCTGCTGGCCGGTATCGACCGGTCACCACGACGTCTGATTGTGATGGTCGGCAAACAGGGCCAGCTACAACGTTACTCCCGCGGTTATTCCAGCAGCGCCGACATCAATGCCGGTGACGGCAATATCACAGTGAATCCGCGTGGCGTCGGCAGGGAAACCGCCAGTGCCGGCATCGCCGGCGGTGACTCGCATGCGCAAATCGGTGTGCATGATTTCAAAGGGCAGGGTTACCGGGATATCGGCCAGCGTGTGCAGGTGCTGGAAGGCCGGCGCGCCTGGATCAATGCCGGTGTGCAGGTGCCGGTGCATAGCCGTGACCGGTATATCGCCGGTGGCGTGCCGTATGAAAGGCGTTCCACCTTTTATCACGATGTTCGTAGCGGTTTTTACGTGGTGCCGCGTGTCAGTGGCGATATCGTTACACTGGAGATCCTGCAGCATGATGATCGCCCCGGCCATTCACCACGGACCTTCCGGACACAAAGTACCGGCACCATGGTCAGCGGCCGGCTTGGCGAGTGGATCGAACTGGGCGGCATCGACAATTCCGCATCAAACTCGCGCCGTGACATCGGCCAGTCGGCCAGCAGCGGCAATATCAATACGCAGCAGATCCGCGTCAAGGTCGAGTGTCTGGATTGCTGATTCCGTTTACTGACGGGGCTTTTCTCCGGTTCCGGTTTACGAATGGCTATGGATGCAGATAACAATTACCCGGGGGCCATTGGCTATGGCCGGCTGAATAACGCCGAGCTCAACAAGGGAACGGCATTCACCGAGTCCGAGCGTGATGCATTCAAATTGCGCGGTCTGCTACCGGCAGCCGTCAGTAGTCAGGAGCTGCAATTGTCCCGCACGCTGGCGAACCTGCGGCGCAAGACTTCCGATCTCGAGAAATATATCTTCCTGCTGGCCTTGCAGGGCAGAAACGAACGTTTGTTCTATCGCCTGGTGATCGACCATATTGAAGAGCTGATGCCGATCATCTATACACCAACGGTCGGCAAGGCCTGTCAGCGATTTGCCCATATCTTCAGGCAACCACGTGGTTTCTATATCACGGCGTCCGATCGTGGCCGGGTCAGGGAAATTCTCGCTAACTGGCCGGAGCGGGATGTGCGCCTGATTGTGGTAACCGATGGTGAACGTATCCTTGGTCTGGGTGACCTTGGCGCCAATGGTATGGGTATCCCCATTGGCAAGCTGGCGCTATACACGGCGTGTGCCGGTATCCACCCGGAGCAGTGCATGCCGGTACTGCTGGATGTTGGCACCAATAACGAAACCCTGCGTAATGACCCGTTATATCTTGGTCTCGACAGCCTGCGTATCACCGGTGAGCCATACACGGAACTGGTGGAGGAGTTTGTACTGGCCGTGCAGGATGCGTTTCCAAGTGCACTCATCCAGTTCGAGGATTTCCTGACACCGAATGCCTACGCCTTGCTGAACCAGTGGCGTGAGCGGGTATTGTGCTTCAACGACGATATCCAGGGGACAGCGGCTGTGGCGCTGGCCGGAATCCTTGCCGCCATCCGGATCGCCGGTATGGCATTTACCGATTTGCGGATCATGTTTCTCGGTGCAGGTTCTGCTGCCACAGGGATTGCTGATCTGATACTCACCGCACTGGTCGATGCCGGTGTGGACAAGGAAACTGCGCGGCAGCAGCTCTGGTTTGTTAACCGTGGGGGTTTGATCGTCAAGGAGCGATTGCCACTGCCTCCCCATATTGCATCATATGCGCATGATGCAGCAGCTGCAGGGTTTGCCGGGGCGATTCGCCGAATCAAGCCACATATCCTGATCGGCGCGACAGGTGCGCCCGGGAGTTTTACCGAGGAGGTTGTGCGCTTGATGGCGGAGATCAATCCGCACCCGGTCATTTTCGCACTGTCCAATCCAACCTCGCGGTCAGAGTGTACCGCAGAGCAGGCGTATCAATGGAGTAACGGCCGTGCCGTCTTTGCCAGCGGCAGTCCATTTGAACCTGTTACCTGGCAGGGACAACAATTCCGGCCGACCCAGGGAAATAATGCCTATGTGTTCCCCGGTATCGGTCTCGGCATTATGGCCTGCGAAGCGAGGGCCATTAGTGATGAAATGTTCCTGGCGGCCGCGCGCGCACTGGCTGACAGGGTCGAACAGGACGATCTGGATAGGGGTGCCGTCTATCCACCACTGTCAAACATTCGCTCGGTCTCGCTGGCCATTGCCGTTGCCGTCGCCGATAAGGCATGGAAGCAGGGCTTGGCAAGAACAGAACGCCCGGACGATCTTGAGGGATTTATTTCAGGCTTGATGTACGACCCGACCTATTAGAATCAGAGAATCAGGGGACAGTATACTCATTTCATACATAAGAGCGGATGGAGTGAAATCAGTATACTGTCCCCGAATTTCGAATTCTTTATCAGTCGTCCACAGTAATGACCCGGATCAGGTCGGTGCCGCCGGCGCGCTGGTGCTGGCCGGCGGTGGCGATGACGGTGTCACCCGGACCGATGTAGCCGAGTTCCAGTGCGCGCTCAACGGCAAACTCGATCTTGGCGTCATCGGTACGTTCACCGTCATAAAGAATCGGAATCACGCCCCAGTTCATTGACAGCTTGCGGGCGACCATCAGTGATGCGGTGATTGCCAGGATCGGGCAGTCCGGCCGGTATTTGGAGACCAGTCGCGAGGTGAAGCCGGTTTCTGTCAGGCTGAAGATGGCGGCAGCCTTGAGGTTCTCGGCCATACTGACCGCGGCCTGGCCAACGGCCTCGGTAATCACGTTGGACGGGTGCGGCAGGATCTTCTGCAGGTAACCGTAGTCACGCAGCGAGGCCTCGGCCCGCAGCGCCAGCGTTGACATGGTGCTGACGGCCTCGACCGGGTATTTGCCGACGGCGGTTTCACCCGAGAGCATCACTGCCGATGTGCCATCAAGGATGGCATTGGCGACATCGCTGGCCTCAGCACGCGTCGGTTTCGGATTGTGCTCCATCGATGCCAGCATCTGTGTGGCGGTGATGACCGGCTTGCCGTTGGTGACGGTCATGCGAATGATCATTTTCTGCGTACTGGGTACGTCGGCCAGGGGCAGTTCTACGCCCAGATCACCGCGCGCCACCATGATGCCGTCCGCAGCGGCGACGATCTCATCAAGATTTTCAACACCGGCCTTGTTCTCGATCTTGGCAATGATGGGGATGGCGACGTCTTTGTCGGCCAGGATTTCCCGCATCGTCTTGATGTCGTCGGCAGACTGGACAAAGGATGCCGCGATGTAATCGATATCATTCTCCGCGGCAAAGCCCAGTTCACGCATGACATCATTGCGGTTTTCCGGGCTGACGGCCGTGATGGCGAGACGGGTCTCCGGCAGGTTGACACTCTTGCTGTTACCCAGCCGGCCACCATGAATTACCATGCAGTGAATCACATCCTCATCAACCTGCCTGACCTCGAGTTCGAGGGCGCCGTCATCCAGCAGGATCGGGGTGCCGGGGGTGACTTCCTGGGCCAGGTGCGTATAGGTCAGCGAGACACCGCTGGCGTCACCTGGCCGGTCTTCCATGTACAGCTTGAAGGTATCGCCCGGTTCCAGGTCAGCCTTGCCACCTTCCAGCAGGCGGGTGCGGATCTCGATGCCGCGCGTGTCAATCATGATGGCTATTTGGCGGCCGGCCTCGGCGGCAACGTTGCGCAGCTGTTCAACGCGTGCCTTGTGTTCCTCGAGGGTGCCATGCGACAGGTTCAGGCGGGCAACATTCATGCCGGCGTCGATCATGGCCCTGATGACGGCCGATGATTCGCACGCCGGTCCGATCGTCGCAACGATCTTGGTCTTGCGTGGCTGGACAGGGTATTGGGTCGTAACAGGTGCCATGGGAGAGAGGATTCTACACGGATGCCGGCCTTTTGGCTTGTCCGTAATCAAGTAAACCCGGTAAATTATTCCGCGCAGAAATTGATCGAGGATATGACACAGGCGGTCCCGTCACGGGTCGATGCCAGGTACGCCCGCGCCTGAATATTGAGTCCGGCAGCTACAAATACTGGCGATATCGGGCAGGGTTGTGCCTCTGCCGGTCAGGCTGCCAACGGTTCAGCGACCGCTTTCAGTATCTCATCCTTGCGCGCCACTACCGAACGGCACAGTGCCTGGTAGTCTGTACCAACGGCCTCGAACAGGGGCCTGACATTCAGCCCCATGCCCTGAAATCTCTGGTTCAGTGCTTCAATGCGTCCAGGCGCTCTATCCAGAAAACTCTGGCGTTCTGCCGGTGACATTTGGGCCAGTTCGGCCTTCAGACGATTCACGCCAAAGGCGATGTGATCAAGTTCATCTTGCAGCGGCACACGCAGTGACTCCCGGGTGCCGGGATCAGCCAGCGGTACCACTTTTTCAACGGCGTCACTGCCAAGTGCCTCGACGCACAGGTACATGTCCGTCAGGAAATCCACCCAGTTGAGCTGGCGGAAGTGTTCCAGGATGGCTGCCTCCTGTTCGGCCGGGATGACCGGCATCTGTGGCGTACCGAATTGTTGCATCCAGTCCCGCTGAATACTGACATGCCGGGACTCGTCGCCGACCTGTTTGGCCAGTGCCAGCCTGGCGGCTTCATCAGGCGCACTGGCAATGCGTTCGGCGCAGGCCGCCATGATCAGGTGATCGACCTGTGTGTAAAGGACCAGCAATTGCCCCATGGCTTGCCGGTAGCTGGTTTCATCGTGGGATTTCTGCAGGTTCATAATACGGTCCTCCGTTGGTTGGGAACGCCCCAGCTGGTATTGGGACGTCGGAACTTGCTACGACTGATTCGGCGCATAACAGGATAACGCAACAGGCGCCACAACGGGCCTGAGATGCCCATGCCCCGCAGGATACGCTGACTGACAGGCAACAGTGGTGGTTCCAGGCCGGGTAACACCCAGTTACCTGATTCAAGCGCCTGTTGTTGTAAATAGCCGGGCAGAAAATCTGCAATCTCCGGCTCAATATAAAAAACCGGCTGTAGTCCGATGTCGCTGCTGCTGATCCTGCCTGCTGCAATCAACCGCTTTGCCAGCGGCGTGCCGGGATACAGCCGGACGCCTGTCAAACACAATGGTTTCATCTGAAGGATAATATATG
>JBDLJX010000072.1:0-13164 GCA_039714155.1 Pseudomonadota bacterium
GTTCAGTTAGCTTGTCAACGTTCACGGCAAGGCGCGCCTCGCCGGCAATGGCCATTCCCTTGTCAAGAGGCGGAACGCAGTCCGTGGGCGTTGACAAGCCAACCCGAAGGGCGTCCCTGTGGTGTCCCGCCGCTGCGTTCCAGTGCTCAACAAGGGAATAGCCATTGCCTTCGCACTGCGCCTTGCTGCGAAACACCACAGGGACGCTGAATCCGTAATTATCACATGGATAGAGCACTAGTCCTCGCGAACGAGTTCCTTGATGATGTACCCGCCTGATTTCTCGTCCAGCTGCAATGTCAGCAGATTGCGCGCCTGCGCCTCTTCCAGCAGTTGTCCGAAGGTGCGGAAGCCGTGATAGGTCTCGTTGAAACCCGGCTTGCGGCGTTTCAGTGTCTGCTTGACCATCGATCCCCAGACCTTTTCCTGTTCGCCACGTTCCTTGAACAGGGCCTCAACCGTTTCGACTACCAGGTCCAGTGCCTCCTGCTGCTTGTCGTCCTCGGTCTTTGCTCTGCTTTTCCGGCCTGCCTTTTTAGCGGCGGGCTTGCGCCGTACCCGGCGCGGTTTGCCGGATTCACGCACCAGGTCGTCGTAGAAGATGAACTCGTCGCAGTTGGCGATCAGCAGGTCGGAGGTGGAGCTCTTCACGCCAACCCCGATAACCACCTTGTCGTTCTCACGCAATTTGCTGACCAGTGGCGAAAAGTCCGAGTCGCCGCTGATGATCACGAAGGTATCGACATGTGACTTGGTGTAGCAGAGGTCCAGTGCATCAACGACCAGCCGGATGTCGGCAGAGTTCTTGCCCGACTGACGCACATGGGGAATCTCGATCAGCTCAAAGGCTGCCTCGTGCATGGCCGCCTTGAATTCCTTGTAACGATCCCAGTCGCAGTAGCTCTTCTTGACGACTATGCTGCCCTTGAGCAACAGGCGTTCCAGCACCTTCTGTATGTCAAAGGCAGCGTACTTGGCATCGCGCACGCCCAGTGCAACATTCTCGAAGTCGCAGAACAGTGCCATGTTGCGGGTTTCGCTTTTCTCGTCCATTTTATCCTGTGTAGTCTAGCCGGCCTGGATCCCGCAACAAAATAGGCTCCTGGTTGCAAACTTGCAATGATTACCTGTCCCCGTTTGCCGGGGGATCGATATTCCGGGAGACCCGGTTGCTATACCATTACTCTGAAACCCTGCCTCGCAGCGCCTTTGTCTTAGCTCGCCGGGTTTTGCTGTCCAGCCGCCTTTTCCGGGAGCCACTGGTTGGCCTGGTCGGCTGTCTGGCTTTCTTTACAGTTGCCACACCTTTAATTAATTCCTGCAACCGCTCAAGGGCGTCCTCCCGGTTTTTTTCCTGGGTACGAAATTTCCGGGCCTTGATAACGATCACACCCTCCTTGCTGATGCGCCGGTCTCGCAGGCCTGACAGACGTTGCTTGTAGAAATCGGGTAGAGAGGACTTATTGATATCAAAGCGCAGATGAATTGCCGAAGATACTTTATTAACGTTCTGCCCTCCGGCCCCCTGTGCCCGGATTGCCAAAAGTTCAATCTCGTCATCAGGGATGGAAACATTCAGGGAGATTTTCAGCACTGTCAGGCTATCCTTCATTCAACAAATAACATTGTACCAGTGCTGGCAACCATAGCATCCCAACGTACTAATGAGTTCATAAGTTAGCCGACATGCTCATCCGTGGGACGCCGTGAATACGTCCCTGTAGGCTTGGCGGCAGCGTCCCTGCTGCCGACACCCTCGGATGAACATGTCGGCTAACTTAGTTCACCCTAGTATATCAAGACGAGAAGTTGCTGACTGAATCAAAATACGCCGGGCTTCCGGCCCGGGTTAGTGGACTAAACCGCTGGCGCAGGGGCGGCGCCCGCTTTTTTCATCCATTTGATAATCCACTATTCCCTCTACCTTTGCATGCACTACACTTGGTATTGAATCAGTAAATCTTTTAAATTTCGCATAAGGAGACAGAAGATGGCAGTCGCAGAGACCGTTCAACGCTTTCTTGAACAACATTCAGTTGATTACGATCTGGTTCCACATCCGCACACGGGATCCAGTCATGAAACAGCCGAAGCCGCTCACGTGAGTGAAGATCATATCGCCAAGGCAGTCATTGTTAAGGATACGGCCGGCTATGCCATGGTCGTGGTTCCAGCCAGTAACTGGGTTGAGGTAGAGCATCTGCGTAAGGAACTCAACCGGGATTTTCACCTCGCCACCGAGGAAGAACTCGCAAAACTGTTCAACGATTGCGAGGCAGGGGCAGTCCCGCCGCTAGGCCCCGCTTACGGTGTCGAGGCGTTCCTCGACCAGGCGCTGACCAGCCTTGCCAATGTCTATTTCGAGGCGGGTGACCATGAGCAACTGGTTCACATGACGGGGGATGATTTTCGAACCTTGCTGGGCGGTGTGCGACACGGCTGCTACAGTCATGATAATTGAGCGGTGAAAACCGTGACTAACCACCCTGCGTGATGCGGCGCAGGTGGGGAAAATACCCGGGCCTCTGCTATGCGCTGGTCCTGGCGCTCATGCTGGGCGGGGGAATCCTGTACATGACAGACATGCCCGGCAAATCCTCTTCCGGTGTACTGCCGCCGCTCACCACGAAGCAGGCACGGCTTGCCGATCGCCTCAGAAAACACATTGCGGTGCTGAGTGAAGAGATCGGTGAGCGCAACCTGTGGCGCGACGGGACACTTGAAGCGACGGCCGACTATATCGAAGAGACCCTCCAGGCTATGGACTATGCGGTATCTTCACAGACGTATACGGTGCAGGGAACAAGAGTACGTAACCTGGAAGCGGTGCTTGGCGGCACATCACTGGCGGAGGAAATCGTTCTGATCGGGGCCCATTACGACACCGTCAGTGGCTCACCGGGCGCCAATGACAATGCCAGTGGCGTTGCTGCACTGCTCGAGATCGCGCGTCTGCTTGCTTCAAAGCCGCTGGCGCGCAGTGTGCGCTTTGTGGCCTTTGTCAACGAAGAGGCACCCTTCTTCTACACGTGGGATATGGGTAGCCATCGCTATGCCCGCCGGGCGCACGAGCGTGGCGATAACATCACCGCCATGCTCTCCCTGGAAACCATCGGCTACTATTCCAGCGCCGAAGGCAGCCAGCAGTATCCCAACCCGCTGTATGCCCGGCTGTACCCGGACACCGGCAATTTCATCGCTTTCGTGGGTAACCTTGCATCACGCAAACTGGTACGGCAATGCCTCGGGGCCTTCCGTCGCCACAGCGCCTTTCCCTCCGAGGGCGTCGCCGCGCCGGGAAGGATGCTGGGCATCCACTGGTCGGATCACTGGTCTTTCTGGCAGGAAGGTTACAGGGCAGTGATGGTGACGGACACGGCGTTGTTCCGCTACCCGCATTACCACGCCAGTACGGATATGCCGGACAGGATCGACTACGAACGTCTCGCCAGAGTGGTGGCGGGCCTTGCGAAGGTGACGGTGGACCTGGCGCAGCAGCAATGATAGCTATACGGGTTGATATACATACGTTCATTTCCGGCCCTTCGTTGACTTTGTTTATCTTTGCGTCTTTGTGACTCTGCGTGAAATATATTCAGCGCAACTCACCCAACAGTGAATCCACCATCCCCTGCGCCTGACTCGCATAGCCCCCGCCAAACAGGTTGAAGTGGTTGAGGATGTGATACAGATTGTAGAGCGTCTTGCGGGTTTTATAGCCGGGATCGATCGGCCAGGCATTGTCATAGGCAGCATAAAAATCAGAGCCGAAACCACCAAATAGCTCAGTCATGGCAAGATCGGCCTCGCGATCACCGTAGTACACCGCAGGATCGAAAATAGCCGGCTCACCGTCACGGGTCCAGGCATAGTTGCCTGACCATAGATCACCGTGCAACAGCGAGGCTTCCGGCGAATAGCCATCAAACAGAGCATGAAAGCCGGCCATCAATTGCTCACCCCGTGATAACAACTGCCCGCCACAGCCATGTCGCGCGGCAAGCTCGAACTGGAACTGCAACCGATGCTCGCGATAGAAACCAACCCAGTCATCAGTCAGGGTATTCACCTGCGGTGTTGAGCCGATGGTATTGTCGCGGTGCCAGCCGTACTGTACCTGCGTAATCCGGTGCATGGCACCCAGCCCTTCACCGAGTGCTGCCGGGTCGCCACTGCCGCCAAGCTCGAGGTTCTCCATTACCAGGTACGCCGACTGGCCGTCGTCACCCCAGCACACCGGCGCCGGGATATGCAGACCATCACACTGTCGCAGTGCCTGCAGGCCTTCGAACTCGGCCGCGAACATATCGACCTGGCTGGCGGTATTGAGCTTCACGAAATAGGTTTCATCAGCGTACTTGATCCGCTGCGCCTGATTGATGCAGCCACCACTGACGGAGCCCTGCTGCTTGATGGACGCATTTATGCCGGTAGCCGACTCAATATCGGCGGCGATGGATTTCCATAGTGACATGCTTTCATTCCTGACAAGATCAGTAGCCCGGATGGAGTGCAACGGAATCCAGCAAAGCCGTGTACGACATTGATCGGTTCCCCCGCAGCATTGATCAGGCTGTCGGGAACGGAAATCCAGGCACGAAAAATATTGGTGCTCGCGTCAATCAGGCAGACGCGACGCGTAACCGGGAACCACGAATTCAGGTAGCGAGCATCAGGCGCTCGTGCAACGGGCTGGTGCGCGGGAAATGCGCCTTCAGAAATTCCATCTGGTCGGCCAGCACGCGACGTCCCTGCAGATAAATGTATTCGGCATGCGTGGGCACAAATGGCACGGCCAGCAACTGCATGCCGGCCTGCTCGGGTGTGTGACCGGCCTTGTGATTGTTGCAGCGCCGGCAGGCAGTCACGACGTTATTCCAGGTATCCTGGCCGCCCTGGATCACCGGTGTGACATGGTCACGCGACAGGTCACGCGGCTGAAACGTTTCCCCGCAATACAGACACAGGTGCGAGTCGCGCCTGAACAGTGCCGGGTTGTTGAGCGGCGGTACATACTGGTCGCGCTGCTTTACCAGTGCATGGTTGCGACCGTGGGTCGCGATAATGGAATTGACATCGATGATGCTGCGCTTGCCGGTCCTGGCATTGATACCGCCATGTACCCGGTACAGCAGCGTGCCGCAGGTATAGGCCACCTGCTCGAGGTGATACAGGCGGACGGCATCCTGGTAGCCCACCCATTCCAGCGGCATACCGGAGATATCCGTCCTGAGTACCTGATGGTTCAGTGTCACTGTTTCCATGCCTGTACCTGTCTCGTTCCCGGATTCAGACAGCCAAGCTATCTGCTCGACCGCATCATATACCGGAAACTGCATATGGTTATTAGTATATCAACAAGAGCCTAGCATGTTCACCTGAGTGGCACCAACCCTGCCAGCCGGTGCGGGCAGCATACCGGACAACATCTTCCGGGCAGGCAGTTCAGCTATTTATGCCGGGGAACTTTAAAAGTAGAATGTGACACCATTATTCATAACCCACCGCCGGATACAGTCATAAAACAATGGAAGATAAACTGACATTCCGCCGTTACGATGATGGCGACCAGGACTACAAACGCTGGACAGAAGATATCTTCAACGAGGATACCTCCTACAAGTGTCCCACCTACGTGCACAAGACCCCGCCGTGCCAGGGCAGTTGTCCGTCCGGTGAGGATATTCGCGGCTGGCTGCAGATCGTGCACGGCATCGAAAAGCCGCCGGCCGACATGTCCTGGCAGGAATACGCCTTCCGCCGCTCCACCGACGCCAACCCGTTTCCCTCCATGATGGGCCGCGTCTGCCCGGCGCCCTGCCAGGAAGGCTGCAACCGCAACGAGGTCGAGGATTTTGTCGGCATCAACTCGGTCGAGCAGTTCATCGGCGACCATGCCCTGCAGGAAGGTCTCAAGTTTAAGCAGCCGGATCACGAATCCGGCAAGAAAATCGCCATTGTCGGTGGCGGTGTTGCCGGCATGACCGCGGCCTACCAGCTACGCCGCCGTGGTCATGGCGCCACCATTTTCGACGAACGCGCCGAACTCGGCGGCATGTCACGCTATGGTATTCCCGGCTATCGCATGCCGCGCGACGTCATGGACGGCGAGAACCAGCGCATCATCGACATGGGTGTCGAGTTGCGCATGAATACCCGCGTCGGCCGCGACATCAGCTTCGAGCAACTGGAAAAGGACTACGACGCCATCCTGCTGGCCATCGGCGCCCAGCAGGGCCGTGCCCTGAACGTCCCGGGCGGCGATGCCCCCAACTGTGTCAGTGGTGTTGCCTTCCTCGCCGCCTTCAACGAAGAGCGTATGCACTACACCGCCGGGAAGGTCGTCGTTATCGGCGGCGGCGACACGGCCATGGACGTTATTTCCGTGGCGCGCCGGCTGGGACACATCAAGAACCCGCACCAGAATGACCGTCCCGAGGCAATCATCCGTAACCTGACGGCACACGACGTGGCCACCACCGCCAGCCGCGAGGGTTCCGAGGTATTGCTGATCTACCGCCGTCCGATCGAGCAGATGCCGGCCGCCGAGCATGAAGTCGTCACCGCCGAGCAGGAAGGCGTCAAGATCCGCGGCAGCCTGGCGCCGGTAGAACTGGTGCTCGGTGAAGATGGCCGCGCCAGGGCCCTGCGCGTCATTGAGGTCGACTGGACCGATGGCAAGATGACGCCAAAGGAAGGCTCGGAATTCGATATCGAGTGTGACCTCGTGGTCCCGGCCGTCGGTCAGAGTGGTGACCTCACCGGCCTCGAGGAATTCGACAACGGCCGTGGACTGATCGACGCCGACAAGTTCTACCAGGTCCCTGACAAATCCGGCTACTTTGTCTGCGGCGACATCGTGCGTCCGCACCTGCTGACCACGGCCATCGGCCAGGCTTCCATCGCCGCCGACAGTATCGACCGCTACCTTGGCAGCGAGGAATATGACAAGCGCCCCAAGGTCGACGTGCACCATTTCCAGTTGCTCGACAAGCTGCGCGAGACCTCACTGGAACCGGAGGCCTACCAGCACTCGCAGGAGTGGGGTACCGACGACGCGCGCTTCGCGGTCCACAACTACGAAGACCGCGCCGAGGCGGAAATCATTTCCCACGACGAACTGTATCTCGGTCACTTCCCCTATACCTCCCGCAACAAGCGCACAGAGACCGGCGTCAACGCCGATGAGGTGCTGGGCAGTTTCGAGGAACGCTTCGAGGGACTGGATGAAGCCCAGGCACAGGACGAGGCCGGCCGCTGCATGAGTTGCGGCATGTGTTTCGAGTGCGACAACTGCGTGATTTACTGCCCGCAGGATGCCGTGCTGCGCACCCCGAAAAACCAGGCCACCATGGGCCGTTATGTCTATACCGACTATGATCGCTGCATTGGCTGTCACATCTGTGCCGAGGTCTGCCCGACCGGCTATATCAAGATGGGGCTGGGTGCCTGAAAAAATTCCCCTATTTTCCTCGCTATTAAAATACGCTAATATGCCTGTCTCCTGAACAAGGGCGCCATTCAACCCCTTGTTTACCTGTATACCATTTACAATTCGTTTTTGTAGATGTCACTTGCCCCGGGCTAACAGCACGACAAGTCGCATGAGGAAGTTGCTATGCCGCTATGCGTTGCTGTACCCGATGAAACTGTCCCCGGTGAACGTCGCGTCGCCGTTATCCCGGCCGTTGCCGAACAATTAAGCCAACAGGGTCTCGAAGTCCGTATCGAGGCCGGCGCCGGTGCCGCGGCCTTCTACCGCGACAGCGACTACACCGCGGCACAACTCATCAATGACCGGGCCGAACTGTTCGGTTGCGCCGACATCGTCCTGACCGTACAACCGCTCGACAAGCAAGCCATCGGCCAGCTCAAGGAAGGCGCCACTGTCATCGGCTTCCTGCATCCGCACGCAAACCCGGAATGCACCGCCCTGATGCGTGACCGCAACATCACCAGCTTTGCCGTGGAACTGATCCCGCGGCTGTCACGCGCGCAGGGCATGGATGCACTGTCCTCGCAAGCTTCCATCGCCGGCTACAAGGCCGCACTCATGGCCGCCAGCCGCACTGCGCGTTTCTTCCCCATGCTGACCACCGCCGCCGGCACCATCCGCCCGGCGAAAGTACTGGTCATCGGTGTCGGTGTTGCCGGCCTGCAGGCGATTGCCACGGCCAAGCGCCTCGGCGCCATGGTTGAGGCCTACGATGTCCGCCCCGAGACCCGCGAACAGGTAGAGTCCCTCGGTGCGAAGTTCGTCGACGTGCACGTCAAGGCCGAGGGCAGCGGCGGTTATGCACGCGAATTGACCGAGGAGGAAAAACAGCAGGAGGTAGCCATACTCGCCGAGCACGTCATCCAGGCGGATGCCATCATCGCCACCGCCGCCGTCCCCGGCAAACCGGCACCGTGCATCATTTCCGCGGCCATGGTCGATGAAATGAAACACGGCGCGGTCATCATCGACCTGGCCGCCGAAAGCGGCGGCAACTGCGAACTGACGGTCCCCGGCGAAGCCTTCGGGCACGAGCGCGTCATGATCTACGGCCCGCTGAACGTGCCCGCCATGCTGCCGGTACACGCCAGCGAGATGTACGCCAAAAATCTTTATAACTTCCTGTCGCTGATTGTCCGGGACGGGGAACTCGACCCCGACTGGGACGATGAAATCGTTACGGCGTCTGTGCTTACGCACGCCGGCGAAATCCGGCATGAGCCCACCCGGAAACTCGTGGAGGCCGCATCATGATCGAAGGCTTTACCGCACTGTATATCTTCATGTTGTCGGCATTTACCGGCTACGAGGTCATCAGCCGGGTACCGGTGATCCTGCACACCCCCCTGATGTCGGGCTCGAACTTCGTGCACGGCATCGTGCTGGTCGGCGCCATGGTCGCCATGGGCCACGCCCACACCCCGCTGGAACTCGTCATCAGCTTCATCGGTGTCATGCTGGCCACCGGTAATGCCGTCGGCGGCTACGTCGTCACCGAACGCATGCTCGAGATGTTCAAGAGCAGCAAGGGGGGGTAACTGATGGATACCATCATCCAGATCAGTTACTTCATCGCAGCAGTCCTGTTTATCCTCGGCCTGAAGCGCATGAGCTCGCCGGTCACGGCGCGCGGCGGCATCCTCTGGGCCGGCGCCGGCATGCTGGTCGCCACCCTGATTACCTTCTTCTGGCCCGGCATGCAGAACTACGCACTCATGACGACTGCCATCTTCATCGGTGGCATCGCGGCCTGGTGGACGGGCAAGCGCGTCGCCATGACCGACATGCCGCAGATGATCGCCCTCTACAACGGCATGGGCGGCGGTGCCGCCGGGGCCATCGCCGCGGTCGAGCTGCTGCGCGGCGAGTTCCACTCCACCACCTTTCTGACACTGGCCATCCTCGGCGCCCTGATCGGCTCGATCTCGTTTACCGGTTCGCTGGTCGCATTTGCCAAGCTGCAGGGCTGGATGCGCAAGCCACTGCGATTTGCCGGGCAGAGCTGGTTCAACCTTGCCGTGTTCCTGGTGGCCATCGGTGTCGGCGGCCTGCTGATCGCCAACGGCGAGTTCTCCGGCAGCCTGATTGCCCTCTTCTTCATCACGGCGCTGGCCTTCGGCGTGCTGATGGCACTGCCGATCGGCGGCGCCGACATGCCGGTCGTCATCTCGCTGTTCAATGCCCTCACCGGCCTCGCTGTCGCCCTTGAAGGCTTCGTCCTCAACAATGCCGCCATGATCATCGCCGGTACCGTGGTCGGTGCCGCCGGCACCCTGCTGACGCAGTTGATGGCGAAAGCCATGAACCGTTCCATCAGCAACGTGCTGTTCAGCCACTTCGGCGTCAGTGGTGAGACCGAGGAATCCGTTGCGGGCAGCATGAAGCCGATCGATGCCGCGGATGCCGGCATATTGATGGCCTATGCCAAGCGTGTCATCATCATCCCCGGCTACGGCATGGCGGTGGCGCAGGCCCAGCACAAGGTCAAGGAACTCATGGACCAGTTGCTGAAGCGCGGCGTGGAGGTGAAATTCGCCATCCACCCGGTTGCCGGCCGCATGCCCGGCCACATGAACGTGCTGCTGGCCGAGGCCGACGTGCCCTACGACCGGCTTTACGACCTGGAAGAAATCAATGCCGAGTTTGCGCGTGTCGACGTGGCGCTGGTGATTGGTGCCAATGACGTGGTCAACCCGATGGCACGCAGCAACCCGGACAGCCCGATCTACGGCATGCCGATCCTTAATGCCGACCAGGCGACCAACGTCATCGTCATCAAGCGCGGCCAGGGCAAGGGCTTCTCGGGCGTCGAGAACGCGCTGTTCTACGGCGACAACACCCGCATGCTCTACGGTGATGGCCAGGAAATGACCGGAGAACTGATCAATGCTATCAAGCAGTTGTAGATCGGGTTAGCGAAGCCTTGCCCCGCGGGGCGCGGGTCCTGCGTGAAGGACAGGAATCAATCGAATGGGCAGGGCCGGCCCACGGCCGGGAATGCCTTACTGGATACAACGCACGCAGTGGTATTCGGTTGACATGAATGGCAACTGCGGGGGCTATCATGCGGGCCAACCGCAGCCCCCGAATCACCATTTTATGCCATATTTCAGGGCGCCGGGATGACTGTTTCAGGGGCTTGGGCTGGAAGTTTTATACACAGTCTGACCAAGAGTGCTGTTTTTCTGCCACAGTTTGGTTGTAGGGGTATATAAGAAACTTATAATTAACTTCATTACATTGTTTTAATTGAATATTTTCCTGTGAATAAAAAATGACCAATTTAACATCGGGACTGCAAAAATAGGCATTTTTAACGTTTTACAGCGTATCATCCACAGAGTTATCCACAGCTTTTGTGGATAACAAGCGGCCTGTAATAAGATGAAGGAGTTAGCCGTGTTTGGTAACAAGATTTCTCAGGCTTGCACGCTAACTTGAACCCTTTTTCAGCAATCGCCGCCGACGGCTGTTCTCGTGACTGAAATCATCCTGCGCATCGCGGTTCCATCGCCGCTGTTTCGACCTTTTGATTACCTGTCACCGGCATCGGTTGATGCCAGCACATTACAACCCGGTGTGCGTATACGTGTACCGTTCGGGCGACGCAAGGCCATCGGCATCCTGCTCGAAGTTCGCACGCAAAGTGACATTGAGCACGCCCGCCTGAAACCGGCACTGGCAATACTTGATACCGAACCGGTCATCAATGCCGATGTACTGGCCATGACGCAATGGGCCAGCGCCTATTATCATTACCCCATTGGAGAAACGTTGAGTGCGGCTTTGCCAACGCGGTTACGCAGCGGCCAGGCACTGCCGGACCTGCGACCCACCGGCTGGCGCCTGACAACAGCAGGCATGGCACTGGATGTCGCTGCACTGCAACGGGCACCACGCCAGGCCAGGGTCATCACGACCTTGCAGGGATCGCCCGATGGACTTGCGCGCAGCGAACTCGATGTCCCTGCCAGCATCCTCAGAACCCTGAACGACAAGGGCTGGATCGAACCCTGCCTGCTGGAATCAGGCAAACAGGCACCTGTCGAGATTGAATCCGCCCACAGCCTCAACCCGGCACAACAGGCCGCGGTCGGCACCATCTGCGCCAGTCTCGCGCAGTTCAAACCGTTCCTGCTGGAAGGCGTCACCGGCAGCGGCAAGACCGAGGTCTACCTGCAAGCCATTACATCAGTCATCGCCGCCGATCGGCAGACACTGGTGCTGGTACCCGAAATCGGCCTGACGCCGCAGCTGGTCGACCGCTTCCGGCGGCGTTTCCCGCTGCCGATTGCGGTATTGCACTCCGGTCTGGCGGATCGCGAGCGACTCGCCGCCTGGCAACAGGCCCGCAGCGGCGAGGCACCCATCATCATTGGTACCCGCTCGGCCATCTTCACCCCACTGGCACGACCCGGCCTGTTGATCATCGACGAGGAACACGACAGCTCCCTGAAACAGCAGGACGGGCTGCGCTACTCGGCCCGCGACCTGGCCGTGTGGCGTGCCCGGCACCTCGGCATCCCGGTGGTGCTGGGCTCGGCAACACCGTCACTGGAAAGCCTGTTCAACGTCGAGCAGCAGCGCTACCGGCACCTGGACCTGCCGGAACGCACCGGCACAGCGCAGCTGCCGGATTTCGCCATCATCGATGTCCGCAAGCAACCGCTGGAACAGGGCCTGTCACGTGCCCTGCTGAACCGCATACGCCAGCACCTCGAGGCCGATGGCCAGGTGCTGCTGTTCCTGAATCGCCGCGGCTTTGCACCGACCCTGATCTGTCGCGACTGCGGCTGGATCGCCGAGTGCAAACGCTGCGATGCCCGCATGACCCTGCACCAGCGCGAGCAGGAACTGCGCTGCCACCATTGCGGCAGCCAGCGACCGATCGACCCGACCTGCCCGGCATGCGGCGGTAGCGAATTGCGGCCACTGGGCCAGGGTACCGAGCGGGTCGAACAGGCACTGACGGCGCATTTTCCGGACGTCGAATGCCTGCGTATCGATCGTGACACCACGCGCCGCAAGGGCGAACTGGCCAGTCACCTGGCGCGTGCAGAAAGTGGTGCCGCACGCATCCTGCTCGGCACCCAGATGCTGGCCAAGGGCCACCACTTTCCCGGTGTCACACTGGCCGCCATCCTGAATGCCGACCAGGGTCTGTTCGGCACCGACTTCCGCTCCAGCGAGCGCATGGCGCAGCTGATCGTGCAGGTGGCCGGTCGTGCCGGCCGCCATGACCGTGCCGGCGAGGTCGTGATCCAGACCCACCACCCGGATCACCCGCTGCTGCTGCAGCTGATCCACCAGGGTTACCCGGCGTTTGCGCATGCGGCACTGGCCGAACGCAACGCCGCCGGGCTGCCGCCGGCGACGCACATCGCCCTGATCCGGGCCGAGGCCACCCGGCAATCGGTGCCACTCAGCTTTCTGGAGGGCGTCCGGGAGCGTACCCAACAGCTGAATACCGCCCCGATCGAGATCTGGGGCCCGGTGCCCGCCACCATGGAGCGCCGTGCTGGCCGTTTCCGCGCCCAGCTGCTATTGCAGTCCGGCAACCGCGGTGACCTGCAGCGCGCCCTCGGCACGCTGGTGCGGCAACTGGAACAGGCGAAAGAGGCCCGCCAGGTGCGCTGGTCGGTGGATGTCGACCCGGCGGACACTTTCTA
>JBDLJX010000073.1:0-12754 GCA_039714155.1 Pseudomonadota bacterium
ATGCAGGGTATGCTGCCGTATGTGCGTATCGTCGGCCATGACATGAACCGTGACAGCAAGGAATAACGCTGTGAAGTGGTTTGCCGCAGTGCTGCTGTGTGCGGCCGGGCCACTGGCTGCGCAGGATGATGCACGTCAATGGCTGAATGATATGTCGTCGGCCCTCAGGACCCTCAACTATGACGGCACCTTCGTCTACCTGCACGATGGCAAGCTGGAAGCCATGCGCATCATCCACCAGGTGGATGGCGGTGTCGAAATGGAACGCCTGCTGTCACTGACCGGCAGTGCCCGCGAGGTGTTGCGCGACAACAAGGCCGTGACCTGTATCATGCCGGACAGCAAGTCCATCATGGTCGGGCAGAGCCGGCCCAGCCAGCCGTTTCCCGAGGTGCCGCACAATCTCGATTCCCTGCAGCAGCATTACCAGTTTGAGAGCATCGGTGATGACCGTGTCGCCGGCCACATGACGCGTGTGATTGCCATCACACCGCGCGACCGTTATCGCTATGGCTATAACTTCTGGATCGACCAGGACAGCAAGATGCTGTTGAAGTCCGACCTGACCGGTATCGATGGCACACCCGTGGAGCAGGTCATGTTTACGCAAGTGGGCATTGGCAGCAGCATCCCTGCGGCTGCGCTGGAACCGTCGCTGTCCGGCAAGGAATATGCCTGGTACCGGCAGGCCAATGGCGAGCTGGCGCAGACGGAGCAGCGTGACAAGCCTGGCTGGCAGGTGCAGCGTCTGCCGGGCGGGTTTCGCCTGATGAATTACCAGCACCGGCGCTTGCGACCGGACAGCCCGGGTGCCGAGCACCTGGTATTCAGTGATGGTCTGGCAACAGTATCGGTATATGTCGAGCCCGTGAGCACTGGCGGGGACGCACTGGATGGCCTGTCACGCATGGGCGCCATGCACGCCTATGGCAAACGCACCAATGGTCAGCAGGTGACCGTGGTCGGGGCCGTGCCGGCGGCGACGGTGGAAATGATGGCGCGGTCCACTGTGCCGGCCGGGGCAGGGCAATGATCGAGGAGTCCGGCCATGTCGTGGACGTCGATGACAGCTATGCCTGGATCGAGACCAACCCGGCCACTGCCTGTGGCAGTTGTGCCGTGAAGCAGGGTTGTGGAACGTCGGCACTCGCGTCACTGTTCGGGCAACGCAAGTCGCCGTTGCGGGTCGTCAACCGTATCAATGCTGCGGTCGGTGACCAGGTCGTGATCGGTATTTCGGAAACCGGTCTGGTGCGCGGCTCACTGGCGGTCTATATCGCCCCGCTGGCCGGCCTGTTTGCCGGCGGCCTGCTGGGCCGGTTTGTGGCCCGGTTGTTGTTCCCGGGCGGGGTGGAGCTGGTCAGTATCCTCGGCGGCGTGCTTGGCCTGCTCGCCGGACTTGCCTGGTTGCGGGGATTCAGTCAGCGCACCGAACAGGATGCGCGTTACCAGCCGGTAATCCTGCGTCAACTGCTAACAACAGATCATTAACCCAACGGGCAGGACAACTGCCAGTTTCTTGTAACAATGCATTCTGGAGAAACACGTATGTTTAATTCCCGCCGTTTAACCGGTTACGTTTTACTGCTACTGCTGCCGCTGTTTATGGTGGTACACACTGCCCAGGCGCAACACCTGCCCGGCTTCACCGAACTGGTGAAGGAAACAGCACCTGCCGTTGTCAATATCAGTACCACCCAGAAGGTGCAGACCGGCATGCCGGAATTGCCGGAGGGCTTCGATATGCCGGAGTTCCCGGAAGGCAGCCCGTTTGGCGAACTGTTCAAGTATTTTTTTGACAAGGATAGCGAGGTGCCGGGTTTTCGCGATGCCAAGTCGCTGGGCTCCGGTTTTATCATCTCGGACGATGGTTACATCATGACCAACTACCACGTCGTCAAGGATGCCGACGAAATCATTGTCAGGCTCAATGATCGCCGTGAATTGAGGGCTGAAATTGTTGGCGCCGACCAGCGTAGTGACATTGCACTGGTAAAAATTGATGCCACGGACCTGCCGGTTGTGAGTATCGGTACATCGACTGACCTTGAAGTCGGTGAATGGGTGCTGGCGATTGGCTCGCCATTCGGTTTCGATTATTCTGCCACCGCCGGAATTGTCAGCGCCAAGGGCCGCAGCCTGCCAAGTGAAAACTATGTGCCGTTTATCCAGACTGACGTCGCCATCAATCCGGGCAATTCGGGTGGGCCGCTGTTTAACCAGGAGGGTAAGGTGGTCGGCGTCAATTCCCAGATCTACAGTCGCACCGGCGGCTACATGGGCCTGTCCTTCGCCATTCCGATCGAGGTGGCGATGGATGTCGCTGACCAGCTCAAGACGACCGGCCGCGTCAGCCGTGGCTGGCTGGGTGTGCTGATCCAGGATGTCACTCACGACCTGGCGGAATCCTTTGGTATGAAGCATCCGCGTGGCGCGCTGGTCGCCAAGGTGTTGCCGGACAGTCCGGCCGAGAGCGCCGGGTTCAGGCCCGGTGATGTAATCGTCAGGTTCGATGGCAAGGACATCCGCAATTCATCAAGCCTGCCGCCCATTGTTGGCAGTACCAAGGTCGGTGTCTATGTGCCGGTCGGGGTGGTTCGGGAACACAAGAATGTCACCCTCAAGGTCAAACTGGGTGAATTGCCCGACGAAGTGACCGAGGCGGCTGTTGAAAAACCGCAGCCCGAGAAGACCAACCGGCTCGGCCTGGGTGTGACTGAGCTGAGCAGCGAGCAAATGGCAAAACTTGAAATTGATCACGGTGTGCTGGTAAATCGCGTTTCCGGCGGTGCAGCTACGCACGCCGGTGTACAAAGGGGGGATATCATCCTCAGCATCAACAACGAGACAGTGAAAGATGCCGCGCACTTCCAGAATCTGGTGCAGGGCTTAAAGGCTGGCAAGACCGTTGCCGTCCTGGTGCAGCGTAAAGGCAGTCCGACCTTCCTGGCCATCAGGGTCCCGGATGACGACTGATTCGGAACCCGTATCGCGTCAATTGACTGTCTACAGCCGTTTCGGCTGCCACCTGTGTACCGACATGCTGCAGGCGCTGACGCGCCTGCAGCCGTTGCTGGGTTTCGAGTTTACCGTGGTCGATGTTGATGATGACCCGGCGCTGGCACGTGAGTATGGTGAACGTGTACCGGTACTGCTGGCCGGTGATGCCGAGTTGTGTTGCCATTTTCTCGATGAAGAACGGTTGCGCGAGTATTACCGCAACTCCTGAACGTGTAAACGTGTATAATAATAAAAGATTCAATAGAATCATATAGTTAATATTATCTACCGGAAACCGGAACCACACACCACAGATGCTCCCGATGTTTTACCTAGCCCGCACTTCTCACCGCGGGGCGAGATGATCGCGCAGAGATTTGGATGGATGAAATACATCCCTGTATTTCCCCCTTCGGGGCCGCTACGCGGTCCAAATCCGTTCCAGACGGATTTGTCACAGCGGATTTTCTGAAGGAGCGGAATACGGATTGTATTTCCGACTGAAGAAAATGTGCTGTGGATTCAAAGATCAAGCGAGGGCTCGTCATCGTGGTGAGAAATGCGGGCTAGTACCCGGGCCACGGGCCGGTTGTGGTGTTGCCGGTAATGCGCCGCAAACGGTGGTGTCATGACCGACCGTCAGCACGTCCGCAATTTCTCCATCATCGCGCATATCGATCACGGCAAGTCGACGCTGGCGGACCGTTTTATCCAGTTGTGTGGCGGCCTGAGTGATCGCGAAATGGGGGACCAGGTGCTGGACTCCATGGACCTGGAACGCGAACGCGGCATCACGATCAAGGCGCAGAGCGTATCGCTGGAATACCAGGCGCGTAACGGTGAGGTCTATGAACTGAACCTGATCGATACGCCGGGGCATGTCGATTTTTCCTACGAGGTGTCACGCTCGCTGGCGGCCTGCGAGGGCGCACTGCTGGTGGTGGATGCGGCGCAGGGTGTCGAGGCGCAGAGTGTCGCAAACTGCTATACCGCCATCGAGCAGGGGCTGGAGGTGGTGCCGGTACTGAACAAGATCGATCTGCCGTCGGCGGAGCCGGAGCGTGTGAGCAACGAGATCGAGGAGATTATCGGTATCGAGGCAACGGATGCCGTGCGCGTCAGCGCCAAGACCGGCGAGGGTGTGACTGAGCTGCTGGAATCATTGATCGAACAGATACCGGCCCCCGCCGACCTGACCGATGCGCCATTGAAGGCACTGATCGTGGATTCCTGGTTCGACAACTATGTCGGTGTTGTATCACTGCTGCGCATTGTCGAGGGCCGCTTGTCCCGGCGTCAGAAAATCCGTGTCATGTCGACCGGGCGCACTTTCCAGGTTGAGAAGCTTGGTGTGTTCACGCCCAAGCCGGTGGACCGTGACAGTCTGCAGGCCGGCGATGTCGGTTTTCTGATCGCCGGCATCAAGGACATTGATGGCGCACCCGTCGGCGACACCCTGACACTGGCCGATCACCCGGCCGAGGAGCCGTTGCCGGGCTTTATGATGGTGCAACCACGGGTGTTTGCCGGCCTGTTTCCGGTCAGTTCCAGCGACTACGAATCCTTGCGTGAGGCCTTGCAGAAACTGCGCCTGAACGATGCAGCACTGCATTTTGAACCCGAGACCTCCTCGGCACTGGGCTTCGGTTTTCGTTGCGGATTCCTCGGCATGCTGCATATGGAGATTGTGCAGGAGCGGCTGGAACGCGAATACGACCTGGACCTGATTACCACCGCGCCAACGGTCATCTATGAAATCCTGACCACGAAAGGCGAGACGCTGCAGATCGATAACCCGACCGACCTGCCGCCTGTCAACGAACTCGAGGAAATCCGTGAGCCCGTCATCATGGCCAATATCCTCGTCCCGCAGGAATACCTGGGCGCGGTTATCACGCTGTGTATCGAGAAGCGTGGTGTACAGAAAAACATGCAGTACCTTGGCAATCAGGTGTCACTGAATTTCGAGTTGCCGATGAGCGAGATTGTGCTCGATTTCTTTGACCGGCTGAAATCGGTCAGCCGTGGCTATGCCTCGTTTGACTACCATTTCCTGCGTTTCCAGGCGGCGCCACTGGTCAAGCTGGATATCATGATCAATGGCGAGCGGGTCGATGCCCTGTCGGTTATCGTGCACCGCGATGTGGCACAGAGCCGCGGCCGGCTGCTGGCGTCGAAGATGAAGGAACTGATCCCGCGGCAGATGTACGAGGTGGCAATACAGGCGGCCATCGGCACGCATATTGTGGCGCGCACCAACGTCAAGGCGTTACGCAAGAATGTCACGGCCAAATGCTACGGTGGTGATATCACCCGCAAGCGCAAGCTGCTGGAGAAACAGAAGGCGGGCAAAAAGCGCATGAAGCGGTTTGGCAAGGTCGAGATCCCGCAGGCGGCCTTCCTGGCGGTGTTGCGAGTGGATAATGAATGATTCCGGCCGGCCGCTTATAATGGCGCCCGGACACGTTAACGAGACCGAGTAATCAGCTAATGAGTTTTGATTTTCCGACCCTGCTGGTCGCAGCAACCTTCCTTACCGGGCTGGCCTGGGCGGTGGATGCCGCAGTCTGGGCGCCACGTCGCCGTCGCCGCGCCGAGGCGCTGCTGCAGGCCGGCGAGCAGGTCGATTCCGTACCGGTTGCCGCCGCCCTCAGGGAGCCGACCTGGATCGAATACTGCAAGTCGTTTTTCCCGGTCATACTGGCCGTCCTGTTGCTGCGTTCCTTCCTGGTGGAGCCGTTCCGGATACCGTCCGGCTCCATGATACCGACCCTGCTGGTGGGCGACTTTATCCTGGTCAACAAATATACCTATGGCCTGCGCCTGCCGGTTCTGAACAGGAAGATCGTGGACATCGGCGCACCGGAGCGGGGCGATATAGTGGTGTTTCGCTATCCCAAGGAACCGTCGGTCGACTATATCAAGCGGGTGGTGGGGATCCCGGGTGACAGCATCGGCTATTTCGACAAGGTCGTCTATATCAATGGCAAGCCGGCCGGGCAGGTACCGGCAGGAATCTACATCGGCACGGGCTCCGGGGTGAATATGTCGGGTGCCAGCCGCCGTACCGAGCAGCTGGGTGAGCTACAGCACGATATTCTTGTGATGCCCCGCACCCCCGGGCTGGAAGGGGAGTACATCGTCAGGGAAGGCGAGTATTTTGTTATGGGTGATAACCGGGATAATAGCAACGACAGTCGGTACTGGGGGCCGGTGCCGGAAAAGAATCTGGTTGGCAAGGCGTTCCGTGTCTGGATGAACTGGGACACGGCCAACGGCGGGATTGATTTCGACCGGATCGGCATGAAAATTCACTAACACACAAGCGAGGCAATGAGTATGCAGATGAGAAACAGGCAGAAGGGTATGACCGGTATTGGCTGGCTGATTGTGCTGGCATTGATCGGTTTTTTTGCATTGTTGACCTTGAAGATGCTGCCGTCATACCTTGAGTTCTACAAGGTTGTTTCGACGCTGGATTCGCTAACCAAGGAAACCGGTATGGCGGAGCCATCTCCGCAAGCCATTCGGCGTTTGATCGAGCGACGCTTCGATATCAGCTATGTCAATTCCATTTCATACAAGGATGTGCATATCAAGCCGGTTGGTTCAAATTTTCAGGTGACGGCAGAATATGAAGCACGCAAGCACCTGTTTGCCAATGTCGACGTTGTCATGAACTTCAACCATATGGTCAAGGTCCCCAGAATTTGACGCAATCACCGGAATCACTGGCGGGATCACTGGGATACCGGTTTGATGATCTGAAACTGCTGCAGCAGGCGATCACGCACCGCAGTGCTGGCAGCAGAAACAATGAACGGCTGGAGTTTCTCGGCGATGCGGTGCTGGGGTGTGTCATTGCCGCTGAAATATTCAGTCGTCATCCAGATGCGCGTGAAGGCGAACTCAGCCGCTTGCGTGCCAGCCTTGTCAGGCGCGAGTCTCTGGCTGAACTGGCGTACTCGCTGGATATCGGCAGCTACCTGAAACTGGGATCCGGTGAACGCAAGAGCGGCGGGCACCACCGCAATTCCATTCTTGCCGACAGCCTTGAGGCCGTATTTGGCGCAATCTACCTGGATGGTGGTTTCACCGCCTGCCGCGACTGCATACGGGCACTGTTTGCCGACAGGCTGGCCAAGGCACACGACCTGTCGCGCCTGAAAGACCCGAAGACGCGACTGCAGGAATTTCTGCAATCACGGCAGCAGCCGTTGCCGGAATACACTGTCATCGAGACCATCGGCGATGCCCATAACCAGCAATTCCGTGTGCAGTGCTGCATCAGCGAAACCGGCAGCAGCCCGACTGAGGGTACGGCGCGCAGCCGCCGCATGGCGGAGCAGACAGCCGCCGCCGGCATGCTTGAACAGCTGGGAGTGGATTAGTTGTCAGCTTCCGGTTATCGCTGCGGCTACATTGCCCTGGTCGGGCGTCCCAATGTCGGCAAGTCGACATTGCTGAACCGTGCGCTGGGACAAAAGATCAGCATAACCTCGAAGCGGCCACAGACCACACGTCACCGGATTCTCGGTATCAAGACAACCGACACGGCACAGTTTGTCTATGTTGATACGCCCGGTCTGCACCAGTACAACGGCCGGGCCATGAACCGCCACATGAACCGGGCGGCAACCCGGGCGTTGCAGGATGTCGACGTGGTGGTATTCCTGGTTGAGGGTTTGCGCTGGACTGCGGATGATGACCTGGTACTGAAAGAGTTGGCATCGGTACAGTGTCCGGTAGTGCTGGCGGTCAACAAGGTGGACCTGATAGCCGACAAGGAGTCCCTGTTACCCGGATTGCAGACACTGGCGGCCAAACGCGAGTTTGAACAGATCATTCCGCTGTCGGCTTTCAAGGGTGAAAATGTGACAGAACTAGAGGCCTGTATCGAGTCACTGTTACCGGAGTCCGCAGCGTTTTTCCCGGAAGATCAGATAACGGACCGCAGTGAGCGCTTTCTTGTCGCCGAGCGCGTCAGGGAAAAACTGTTCCGCAAACTGGGCAAGGAATTGCCTTATGGTCTTAGCGTCGAGATCGAACAATTCAAACGTGAAAAGCACATCATCCATATTCATGCATTGATCTGGGTGGAACGACAAAGCCAGAAGTCCATCATTATTGGCAAGCAGGGGCGGATGCTCAAGGAGGTCGGGCAGGAGGCGCGCAGGGAGATCGAGCCGCTGCTCGACAGCAAGGTCAATCTCAAGCTCTGGGTCAAGGTCAAGGAAGGCTGGGCGGATGATGAGCGGGCCTTGCGCAGCCTCGGCTATACGGATGAGTATTGATGCCGGGTAGTAAGAAAACTCTTTCACCGCAAAGGCGCAAAGGACGCAAAGACAATAATTACCGCAGAGAGGCAGCATGATATCGGGCCTCTGTACAGTCGTTTGTACCAATCGACGGTTCATGGCCAGATAGACAAAAATAAGCCCTTGAAAACAAGGGCTTAGTGACAAATTGGTGGAGGCGGGCGGAATCGAACCGCCGTCCGCAAGTCCTCTGCCATCGGCTCTACATGCTTAGCCCGGTCTATTGATTTAACTGGTCACTACCCGACGGGCAGGGAAGATAACCAGCGATTCCGGTAAGGTTTTAACGACTCCGCCCCGAACATGCTTCATCGCGATCATGTGAGAGTCGACGCCTGAGTGTTATCTGTCCGAAGACCGATAACTCTGGACGCACATGCACGGCTCCAGTCAGACGGCACCCTACAGGGGTTTAAGCTGCGAGTGCGTAGTTGTCGTCGTTGGCAACTATATTTTTGCAGATGGTTTTACGAGGTATCCTGCACCTCGGCATGCACCTCAGGTTTCGCAACCCGCGTCGAAGCCAGGTCGCCCCCAAAAGGTATCTGTGTGAGAGTATACAACAGAAATGGTTTACGGCCACGCCTTGAATTCCCTGTATTTGCCCCAACAGAATGATTTGGCAATAAAAATGATCTGATTGATGCCTATGGATATTGACCACGAAGACGCTGGTGCCGTACCGGAGAATGATGTCTCGGCCGGTGAAATTGTCCGTGCCACGGACGTCCTGCCTGCCGAGATCCATATCCTGCCGCAAAGCAGCCGGCCGTTTTTCCCGGGCCAGGTGGTGCCATTGCTGGTTGATACCGACCCCTGGGAGGAGACCATCAAGGCGGTCAAGGCGGCAAAGCATGACATTATCGGCCTGACCCTGGTGCGCACCGACAGGGCGGAAGACGCGAGCGTGCGTGATTTCTACGAAATGGGCACGGCCTGCCGGATTCATCGCGTGCAGAAGGACGCGGGCAAGCTGCAGGTGCTGGTCGAGGGCCTGCAACGTTTCCGTATTGATCGCTGGATGTCAAAGTTGTCACCGTACCGGGTGCGGGCCAGCTATTACCCGGAGACCGATTACAAACATGTCAGCGAGGTCAAGGCCTATGCCATGGCCATTATCAACACCATCAAGGAACTGGTACCGCTGAACCCGCTGTATGGCGAGGAGCTGAAGGTATTTCTGGAACATTTCAGTCCGGACGATCCTTCGCATCTGGCCGACTTTGCCGCCAGCCTGACTACGGCCGGCAAGGAGGAGCTGCAGGAGGTGCTGGAGACCACCCACATCCTGTCACGCCTGGAGAAAGTCCTGCGTCTGATCAACAAGGAGCTGGAAGTCGCCAGGGCACAGATGAAAATTCGCAAGCATGTCGAGGAGGAGATCACGTCACACCAGAAGGAAATGTTCCTGCGCGAACAGCTCAAGGCAATTCAGAAGGAACTCGGCATGTCCAAGGACGACAAGACCGCCGAGGTCGACAAGTTCCGTGAGCGTATCAAGGCGCTGCAGCTGCCGGAGGTTGTACAGGAGCGTCTCGATGAGGAAATGGGAAAACTGTCGCTGCTGGAAACGGGGTCACCCGAGTATGCCGTTACCCGAAATTACCTCGACTGGCTGACCTTGCTGCCGTGGGGCAAGCATACCAGTGACCGGCTGGACCTGGAGGCCGCGCGCAAGATACTGGATCGCGATCACGAGGGTCTCGATGACGTCAAGGAACGCATCATGGAGTTCCTTGGCGTTGGTATCATGAAGGGCGAGGTGTCCGGTTCCATTATCCTGTTTGTCGGGCCGCCGGGGGTCGGCAAGACCTCGCTGGGTCATTCCATTGCCAATGCCCTGGGACGCAAGTTTTTCAGATTCTCACTGGGCGGCATGCGTGACGAGGCCGAGATCAAGGGGCATCGCCGTACCTACATCGGTGCCATGCCGGGCAAGTTCATCCAGGCCATCAAAAATTGTGGCTCGGCCAACCCGGTCATCATGCTTGACGAGCTCGACAAGATCGGTGCGTCCTATCACGGTGATCCTGCCTCGGCGCTGCTGGAGGTGCTGGACCCGGAGGAGAACATCGATTTCCTCGATCATTACCTTGACGTGCCGTTTGACCTGTCCAAGGTGCTGTTTATCTGCACGGCCAACCAGCTGGACACCATCCCCGGTCCGTTGCTGGACCGCATGGAGGTCATCAACCTGTCCGGTTACCTGGCAAATGAAAAGCTGGCCATTGCGCAGAAGCATTTGCTGCCACGCGTGATCGAGCGCGCCGGGCTGAAAAAACGTGGCCAGCTGCGAATTGAAAACAGCGCACTGCGGCGGATTATCGAGGGATATGCCCGCGAGGCCGGTGTGCGCCGTCTGGAGAAGTACCTGGGCAAGATCGTGCGCAAGGTCGTGGTAAAGATCCTTGAGGGCGAAAAAACACCGATCAGTGTGCGTGCCGCAGATATCGAGGGCTATCTTGGCAAGCCACTGTTCGAGAGAGAGAAGCACCGCAGTGGCGTTGGTGTTATCACCGGACTGGCCTGGACGGCCATGGGTGGAGCGACACTGAATATCGAGGCAACCCGTATCCATGAATACAGCCGCGGTCTGAAACTCACCGGCCAGCTCGGTGATGTCATGCGCGAGTCCGCCGAGATTGCCTACAGTTACATTATGTCGAATGCGGTGAAGTTTGGCGCGAAGCCGGAGTTCTTCCGCAAGGCATTCATTCACCTGCACGTGCCGGCCGGCGCCACACCAAAGGACGGCCCTAGTGCCGGCATTACCATGGCGACGGCACTGTTGTCACTAGCGCGTAACCGGCGGCCGGTGCGCAAGCTGGCCATGACCGGGGAGCTGACGCTGACCGGTGAGGTGCTGCCGGTGGGCGGTATCCGTGAAAAGGTGATTGCCGCGAAGCGCACGGGTATCAAGGAACTGATCCTGCCGGAGGCCAACCGTGGTGATTTCGAGGAACTGCCGGAGCATATCCAGGCGGGTATGACGGTACGCTTTGCCTCGCGCTACAGTGATGTGGTGCCGGTGGTGTTTGAGAAATAATCAGGAGCGTTATCCGGATGATCTTTTTTCTGGTGCAGGAGCGAGCTTGCTCCTACAACATCATGCGAAGAGGGATTGAATTTTTCCGATTTGGCACCATCTAAGATGCTAACCGAGTTTATTACCAAAAGGACGTAAGATCATGATGCGTATAGCCCTGTTCCTGGCAACCAATGCCGCCATCCTGGTGCTTATCAGTGTGGTTTTCCAGATATTTGGTATTGAAGGCATTCTTGCCGAGAACGGCGTTGATTTGAATCTGCAGGCACTGCTGGTGATGTCGGCTGTGATCGGCTTTGGCGGTTCGTTCATTTCGCTGGCCATGTCGAAGATGATGGCCAAGCGTGGCATGGGGGTGCAGATCATCGAAGCGCCGCGCAGCAGTACCGAGCAATGGCTGGTCGCAACCGTCAAGCGCCAGGCACAGCAGGCCGGCATCGGCATGCCCGAGGTCGGCGTCTTCAATACCCCCGAGCCGAACGCCTTCGCCACGGGCATGAGCCGCAACAACTCACTGGTTGCCGTCAGTACCGGCCTGTTGCAGAACATGAACCAGGACGAGGTTGAAGCGGTTCTGGGTCACGAGATCTCGCATGTCGCAAATGGCGACATGGTCACCATGGGCCTGCTCCAGGGTGTGGTGAACACCTTCGTGATTTTCTTCTCGCGCATTATCGGTCACGTGGTCGACCGCGTGGTGTTCAAGACCGAGCGAGGCTATGGCCCGGCCTATTTCATTACCTCGATCGTGGCGCAGGTGTTCCTGTCGATACTGGCGTCGATGATCGTCATGTGGTTCTCGCGCCGGCGTGAATTCCGTGCCGATGCCGGTGGTGCCGGTCTGGCCGGCCGTCAGAAGATGATCTCGGCATTGCAGCGGCTCGGTGGCGTGCAGGAACCGCATGACCTGCCGGGCGAGTTTGCTGCGTTTGGTATTTCAGGCGGCCCCGGTCATGGCCTGAAGCAGCTGTTCCTCAGCCATCCGCCACTGGAGCAGCGTATTGCGGCATTGAAAGCGGCCGGCTAGCCGGCTGGACGGTGTAATACCGGTTCGTCCGGGAACATCTTCCGGAGGTCGTCGTGGGTCAGGGCGTCACCCTTTTCCTCGAAGCATTTCCAGATCAGGTCCCAGCGGTCATCGCTAAAGTAGAAACCGACCGGCAGGATGCAGACCAGCTGCTGCCGGTAGTCCGTGATAGTCATGGGCTCCGTGAGTTTTCCTTTCATGGGTAAAACTTTGTAAAATTGGTTCGGTCGGACCGGCGGTCTGTATTCTAGTGCGGTGTAACGAATAACGTGCACATATCAGAGGCCCACAAATGACCCAAGACAAGGCGCAGCCTGCCGTTAATGGCTATTCCCTTAACAAAGGCTGCAACGCAGTATTGGG
>JBDLJX010000074.1:0-12634 GCA_039714155.1 Pseudomonadota bacterium
GGCCGCTTTTTCGGCCGCCAGGACTCCGGTGTAAACAGACCCGGCAGTTCAGGTTGTTCCAGAACCTTGTGTGACATGATGAACGAGGTGGCCGACCAGATCTGGTAACGGTTGGCACGTCGCCCGACAAGCCGCCCCGTGTGACCATCGTAATATTCCGGCCAATGATCCTCCGGCAGTCGCTTCATGGCCTGGTCCATGGCCTGCTGCGCCATATCCAGCCGGCCCATGCGTACAGCCGCAGCGGTAAGCGACTGCAGCAGTACAGGCCAGTTACCGCCGTTATGGTAAGACCAGGGCACGTTCTTGGGGTCGCTCCCGGTCACCAGTTTCCATTCGTCACCTTCCAGGGCCGGATAGCAGATCTTTGCCGGCATGCTGCCGACCAGATCTTCCCGGCGCGCCTCGTACAGGTTGAGAATGGCCTGTGCCTGCTCTGCGTAGACCAGTCCGAACTGTATGGCGAGGAGATTCCCTCTGGCAAAAAACCTGAAGTCCATTCTGCCCGGGCCGAGATTACCCACCAGGTAACCCGCATTGTCCGGCAGCCAGTCGACCAGCCAGTCCGGAATGGATTCCGGGTAGACGTTGAGCATATTGACGGTACCGTCACCAAACTCCTCGGTATCGAAGCGATGAATCTCGTTCAGCCGCTCCAGATCCAGCCAGTAGAAAAGCCGCAGATAGGACCGCAGTGCCTGGCGACGCTGCAGCGCCAGTTTGGCGAGGGCATGGTTTTCCTTCGCGGGCTCGAGCAGTTCGCGGCCGACCTCCAGCGTTGCATAGAGCAGCACCTGGATTTCCAGCGGGTGTCCGTGCACGCCCAGACGACGGTCAATCATGAACGAACCATCAGGCACCAGCAGCGTCGGAAAATCCTCGAAGGACTCCCGCAACAGCAACTGCAGTATCTGTCGAATGGTCTCCTGGACTTCAGGCCGCTCGACCAGCGCATGATCATCCGTGATACGCACGTAGACACCCAGCAGCAGCATCCACCACAGCATGGAATCCACGGGTGTGACGCGGCCGATGGCCTTGTCGCCAAAATCGGCATGCAGTGTTTCCTGGCCGTTTTTATCCGCAATCACCCGGAAACTGGCCGGCATGACCCCGCTGACCAGTTCATGGCCGGCATCGGCCTTGCGCCGGCTGTGCAGTTCGAGAACGGTGACAAGAAAGTTTCTGACGATATCGTATTCACCATCGGCGAGGAAAACCATGGCCGAGGAGGCAAAGTCGCGGACAAAACAATCCTGATAGTTCTCCGCGGCGATGCCTTCCGGATCGCAGGCTGCCATGGTGCCGACCGGTTCACCGCGGTAATGGATAATCGAGTCGCGCAATACCTTGTATGCAGACTGCAGTGCAGCTTCAATCATTGCCGGACAGTGCCCCGTATACAGCCGGTCCATAGAGTGCCGTTCTGTCATTCAGGATTACCCGTACCGGCACCGACTCCAGCAGCGGTTGCATACGACCCTTGGACCGAAAGCCCTGCATGAACTGTTCCCCCTCCAGCTTCTCGATGATCTTTGGAGCGATCCCTCCCCCCAGATACACACCCCCGGTCGCCATCATCTTGAGAGCCAGGTTGCCGGCCTCGACGCCATAGAAGTGCACGAACAGATCGAGCGCCTCGACACAGATCTCGTCCCGTGCCTGCAGTGCCGCCTGTGATATCGCAGCCGCAGGGTCTCCCGCACGCATGGATTCGGCCAGCCAATCGGGCGCCTCACTGTTGCGATACGCCCGCAAAAACCCGTGTATGTTCACGAGTCCAGGGCCCGACAGCACACGCTCCCAGCTGACGTGTGCAAAGCGGTCGAGCAGATAACGAAGTAATTCGAACTCCAGTTCATTGGCAGGACTGAAATCCGTGTGCCCGCCCTCCGTAGCAAAAGGTCGATGGCGTCGACCGTCTCTATACATGCCGGCCTCACCAAGACCAGTGCCCGCCGCAATGACCGCCGCGTTCCCTGCCGGGTCCCGATCCCCCTCCTGCAATACATAAAAGTCATCGGCATCCAGGGCCTGAATGCCCCAGGCATTGGCTTCGAGATCGTTCAGCAGCGCCACCTGTGTAATCTCCAGTTCAGCGCCAAGGTCTCTGGCAACCAGTCGCCAGGGCAGATTGGTAGTCTCGACCACCCCGTTCCTGACCGGCCCCGCCACACCAAAACAGGCAGATTCACATCCACACTGACGGCTGCTCAGGAACAGTTGCACGATCTCGGCGAACGTCCGGTAGTCGCGACTGGGATAGACTTCCTCCGCAACAGTCTGCAACGTGGCGCCCGTAACATCACCCATGACATCAAACACTGCGAGCCGGGTTTTGGTGCCGCCAATGTCACCGGCGAGAATGCGTACTTTCTGATTCATTATGCCCGACCGCCTGCTACCGGCTCCCTGTATTGTGCGGTAATGTCTATCGCATCCACCCTCTGGCGAGCACTATAACAGACCGCCGGTTTCAATAAAAAAGCAGCAGCACCAGCGAATACAAGCAGTCAGTCAGGAATGCCTGATGCTGGTTCAACCCGGTAAAGACAGGTATTATTGCCACGCAAGCGCACGAAAAGATAACTGTCTTAAAAGAGTTTTTACCGTGTGCTTCCGTGGCTGTTAACGTTATTCTTTGCGCCAGGCCGACCCTTTTACAACCAGGCTTCTGCCCGTCAGCCGATACTGCGTCTTACCAGAGGGTATCGATGAGATCACTGCAACTTGAGCATGAGTCAGCGCATGCCATCCGTTCCCATCTGGTTCGGACGGGTCTCGCAGTCATGTTGCTGACGATTACATTTTACGTCTTCGCCGTGGAACCGGGCGTCACGACAGAATCCCCGGACTGGCTGCAGTTGTGCCTCAACCTGTTCGGTGGACTGGCTCTCTTTCTCGGCGGACTGCAAATGTTGTCCGAGGGGATGAAAAAAGCCGCTGGCCAGGCATTGACAACGGTGCTGGCAAAGCTCACAACCAATCGCTTCAAGGGCGCGCTGACCGGCGCTTTCGTTACGGGCATTCTCAATTCCTCGACGGTAACCACCTTGCTGGTCGTGGGTTTTATCAGCGGCGGCATGATGACCCTTGCCCAGTCGGTCGGGGTGATCATGGGCGCCAACATCGGTAGCACGGTGACGGCCCAGTTGCTGGCTTTTAACCTGTCGGCCTATTCCCTCGGTCCGGTCGCCATAGGTTTTTTCATGCTGTTCACCGCCAAACAGGAGAAGGTGAAATACTACGGCATGATGATCATGGGCATCGGCCTGGTGTTCTACGGCATGGGGCTGATGAGTGATGCGATGGTCCCCCTGCGCAGCTACGCGCCCTTCCTGGAAATACTGGAAGGTTTGGAGCGGCCGCTGGCGGGTATTGCCGCCGGAGCGATATTCACTGCCATCGTGCAGTCCTCCGCTGCCACGGTCGGTATTGCCATCGCGATGGCGAGTGAAGGGTTACTGGCGCTACCGGCGGGTATCGCGCTGGCGCTCGGCGCCAACATCGGCACGGCCGTGACAACTGCGCTGATGGGTATCCTCAGTGCCAAGTCGACGGAGGCCGTACGTGCCTCTGTCGTGCATGTCGCTTTCAATGTTATAGGCACCCTGATATGGCTGCCTCTCATATGGCTACTGGTAGACATGGCGGTCTGGATATCCCCATCCAGCCCGGAGCTGGACGGAGTGGCCCGCGCGGCGTCGGATGTCCCGCGTCAGATCGCCAATGCCAATACGCTGTTCAATGTAATCAACACCCTGTTGTTTATCGGCTTCACCGGCTGGTTCGCAAAACTGGCAGAGCGCCTGGTAGCGGAGCGCATTCCTCCGGCGGGCGTTATTGTGGAACCCGAGTTTCTGGATGAAGCGGCGCTGGCCGCACCGTCCGTAGCGCTTCAGCTGGTGCGGCTGGAGCTGGGGCGGGTTGGAGCGATTACCCTCGGCATGCTGGAAGATGTCGTGCCCGCCCTGAGAGATCAAGACATAGAACGCCTCGAGGACATTGCCCGTCGCGACGATGAGGTCGATATCCTCGAGGCGGAGATACTTAATTACCTGGGGAAGCTTCGCAGGGGGACGCTAACCGAACAGGAAGGTTTTGAATTCCAGGGGTTGATGATGGCGACGGACAATCTGGAGAGTCTGGCAGACGTTATCGAGACCGATATCGTTGCTTTGGCCCGCAAGGCGGCCGATATTAAATCCGCGCCGGGCGATGAAACTCGAAGAATGTTGCGGGAGCTTCACATTTCCGTGACCAAATCCGTGGAGCTCGCCGTACAGGCAATCCGTGATAAGGACCAGCGGGCGGCTGAGTCGGTGTTAATGATGAAAGATACTCTCCGGGAACAGTCAGAGCAGTTGCTGGCGCGGAAGGCGACGCGACTCACTGCAGATGATCCGGATTACCTGGCGCTGGTGAGGCTGGAGATGTCGTTCGTTGATCAGATGCGGCAAATCTATACGCTGGCAAAACGCATCGCCAAGGTCGTTCTGCCGCCGGTGCTCGCTCAACGCGATTGAGCTTGTGTGCCAACCTGAAATGCCATTACGAGCGGATTAGTGGACACTTACCGGCAGGGCGCAACTCAATTGCCCTGTCATCACTCCAGTACAGGAACGAACATTATCGGGCGAGAGCAATTGCTCAGCAGACCTTGTTCCGTAACATCCACTAATGCACCGTATAACACGCCATGTCTATGACATCCTAAAACAATCAGGTCAATATCCAGTCGGTCAGATTCTTTCAGTATCGTTCTGATTGTTGCGCCTTTGACCAGGAGAGCTTTGGCATCAACATCCCGATCACGCAGACATTGCGCGAGATGCTGCAGAAAATCATGTTCATGGCGAAGCTCGGCAGCGACCTCCCGGCGTAACATTTTGCTGTCCACATTAAAGGGGGTGGGTTGGCGCGAATGTGGGGCAATGTGGAGAATCCACACCTTACTCGAAAAGGCGCTTGCCAATTCAATGGTTCGCTCCATTATGGGTGATGCTGTTGTTGTGGTCTCACAATCATCGATGGCCACGAGTATATTTTTCACAGGTGATACTCCTTCGCTAACACGTCCGCCATTGTGCCGCACTTCGTTATGTGGAGGCTATTTCATGTACAGGCAAGATGTTTTGATATGGATCAACTTAAAAAGCGCAACTGAACCAGTACATACGGGTAATTAGGGTAGAGTGGCGCATCGGTGGGGGACAAGTTGCTAACGAGAGGATACTCCCCGGAGCCGTATTAAATCGGGCTGTAGCTCATCAAAGCTCGGCCAGCCCTTAGTACTTCTCGGTGATGAAGCGCCTGCCCTTGAGTGAGGCCTCGTCATCATACTTGTCCTTCAAGTTCCGCTTGCCCAGCTTTATCTTTTTACGCGGCAACTCCTTGTAGGGAATCTGACCAAGCAGATGGGAAATACAGTTCAGGCGGGCACGCTTTTTGTCATCGGAGGGCACAATGTACCAGGGCGCAAAATCCGTATCAGTGGACTCGAACATGGCATCCCTCGCACGTGAATAGTCATACCAGCGGTGGTAGGATTCCGTATCCATCGGGCTCAGCTTCCATATCTTCCGATCATCATCGATACGGTCCTGAAAGCGGCGTTGCTGTTCATCCATGCTCACGTCGAACCAGTACTTGATCAGGATAATGTCATTGTCGAGGAGCACCCGTTCGAACGCCGGGGTCATTCTTAGAAAGCGCTCATACTCATGGTCGGTGCAAAAACCCATAACACGCTCGACCCCGGCACGGTTGTACCAGCTGCGATCGAACAGGACAATCTCACCCGCCGCCGGGAAATGGCTTAAATAACGCTGGATGTACAGCTGGGTCTTTTCTCGCTCTGTCGGTGCCGGCAGGGCAACTACCTTGAATACACGTGGACTTACCCGCTCCGTAATGCGCTTGATGACACCACCCTTGCCGGCCGCATCCCGGCCCTCGAAGATGACGATGACCTTCACACCCTTCTCTTTAACCCATAGCTGCAGCTTGACGAGCTCGCCTTGCAGCTTTTCCAGTTCCTCCTCGTAACCCTTGCTGGAGAGCTTCCCCGGCCTGTTGTCGCGTGATTTTCCTGCCGGTTCCGCTGCTGCGGATTTTTTGTGTTTTTTTGCCATTGATCTGCCCTTCCTTAAAAAATGCCAAACAGTTGCTGCAGGGTAGCAAGAAAACGGGCCCGCAGACATTCAGTTCAAAGGGGAAAGGGGTCGGTCATTGGTATGTGCAAGAAACACCAGCATCGATGGCGAAAGATGCGCTTTGCTACGCTCAGCACACCCTGCAGGCGCCAATGTCCGCTCCTGGCCTGCAGGAGCGGCCCTCTTTTTCGCACACAAGCTCGATGCCGGCACTGAGCTGGTTTCCCTGGCAAGGAACCACCCTGCCGGATTCGTTCTGTTATCAGTCGGGCGACCGGACAGTTATCATGGGGCTGGCGCCTGGTATATCATCGGCTCCGCACCTTGTGATGACGGCGCCTGAGCAGTCGCCATCCCGGAAGAATACAAGTTCAGGGAGACACAGCAATGAATCCACTACAGTCCGTGACCGAATTTGGTCAATCCATCTGGTTTGACTATATACGAAGAAATCTGCTTGTCAGCGGCGAGCTGGATCGCTTGATCAGGGAAGACGGCCTGCGGGGCATGACCTCCAATCCGGCGATTTTCCAGAAAGCGATCGCCGGCAGTGCCGACTATGCTGAAACGCTGGCTGGACTGGCGGGCCGGTCAGACCTCGACACGCAGGCAGCGTACGAGCATCTGGCGCTGGAAGATATCCGGCAGGCTGCGAACCTGATACGTCCGGTCTACGAATCGACCGACCGGCTCGACGGTTACGTCAGTCTGGAAGTCTCGCCGCGCCTTGCGCACGACACGCAAGGCACCATCGCTGAAGCGCGGCGGCTCTGGCAGGCGCTGGATCGACCCAATGTGATGATCAAGGTACCGGCAACACCGGCAGGGCTGCCGGTGATCGAGACACTGCTCAGCGAAGGGATCAACATCAATGTGACGCTGCTGTTCGCTACCGGTGTTTACGAACAGGTTGCGGAGGCCTATCTGGGCGGGCTGGAAAAAAGGCTCGCCAGTGGTGGTGATATAGATCAGCTTGCCAGCGTGGCGAGTGTTTTTATCAGCCGCATCGATATCGCTGTCGACAACCTGATCGAGGAACGTCTGGCCGGGACAACCGACCACGAGGAAGCTGATCGACTGAACAGTATTACCGGCAAGGTCGCCATAGCAAACGCTAAATTGACCTATCAACGTTATAAGGAATTGTTTTCCGGGCCGCGCTGGGATTCACTGGCAGAACAGGGCGCACGGCCCCAGCGCCTGTTGTGGGCCAGCACCGGCGTCAAGAATCCCGCCTATCGGGATGTCCTGTATATCGAGGAGCTGATCGGGCAGGATACCGTCAATACCGTACCGCCTGCCACCATGGATGCCTTCCGTGAGCATGGCGAACCCCGCGCAAGACTTGAGGAGGACATTGCCGGGGCGCATGCGGTCATGAATAGCGTCAGACAGCTCGGGATTCCGCTGGATGAAATCACCGATCAACTGCTCAGGGACGGTGTCCGGCTGTTTGTCGAGGCCTTCGACAAACTGCTGGGCGCGGTGCAGGATGCGCGCGCCACAGAGGGAGAGGCTACATCGATTGACGAGCAGGGTTACGTTTTGCCAGGGGACTTGCAGAGCGCTGTTGATGCGGTGCTGGATGACTGGCAGGAGAACAACAAGGTCAGTCGTCTGTGGGCGCGGGATGCCTGGCTATGGAGCGGGAAAGATGAGGCGCACTGGATGGACTGGCTGGAGATTACCTGCGAGCAACTGGGGCACCTGGGGGATCTGCACCGTATAAGCCGGACTGTCGAGGGTAAATATTTCACCGATGCGGTGTTACTCGGTATGGGTGGATCGAGCCTTGCACCGGAGGTTATCAGAAACACGTTTGGTGATCTCGAGGACTACCCCAATCTGCATGTGCTGGACTCAACGGACCCGTCGCAGATTGCAGACGTCGAGGCGGCTGTGGATCTGTCGCGCACCCTTTTTCTGGTATCGAGCAAATCCGGCAGCACGCTGGAGCCCAATATACTGATGGATTATTTCTTTGCCCGGGTCAGCGATGCTGTTGGCCCGGAAAAAGCAGGCAGGCAATTTGGTGCGGTAACCGATCCCGGATCGCAGCTTGAAAAGACGGCCACAGAGAGAGGTTTCAGACGGGTTTTTTATGGTGTGCCCGGGATTGGCGGCCGCTATTCCGCGCTTTCCAACTTCGGCATCGTTCCCGCTGCAGTTATTGGCGTCGACGTCGAAAACCTGCTGGACCGTACGGAAGTTATGGTGGAAGCCTGCGCGGCCTGCGTGCCCGCGCGCGAGAATCCGGGTGTCGTGCTGGGCGCAATACTGGGCGCGGCCGGGAATGCCGGTCGCGACAAGGTCACTGTCATCGCATCAGCCGGGATTGCCTCCCTGGGGGCCTGGCTGGAACAGCTGCTGGCAGAGTCTACCGGTAAGGACGGCAAGGGCCTGATTCCGGTTGACGCGGAGTCGCCGGGATCACTGGATGTTTATGGCGATGACCGTATATTTGTTTATCTGCGGCTGAACACCGCGCCTGATTCCGGTCAGGATGCGGTCATGGACACACTGGAACAGGCCGGACAGCCGGTGGTACGCATTCAGGTCGCGGATATTTACAACCTGGGCCAGGAATTCTTCCGCTGGGAAATTGCCACGGCCGTCGCCGGCTCCGTCCTGGGCATCAACCCGTTCGATCAGCCGGATGTTGAAGCCAGCAAAATCGCCACGCGCAAGTTGACCGAGGCGTATGCAGCAAGCGGCAACCTGCCCGGGGAAACACCATTGGCGGCCGCAGGTGGACTGACGCTGTACACGGATGCGGGCAATGCAGCCATGCTGAAGGAAATTGCCGGTAGTGATGCGAGCTGCCCGGAGTTTCTCAAGGCACACTTCGGGCGGATTGCAGCAGGCGACTATTTTGCGTTACTTGCGTATCTGAATCGCAACAACGCACACACAGAAATACTGCAGGCGATTCGTCATCAGATGCGCGATCACTACAAGGTCGCAACCTGTCTGGGGTTTGGTCCGCGCTTTCTGCATTCCACCGGACAGGCCTACAAGGGCGGCCCGAATACCGGGGTCTTTCTGCAAATTACCTGTGATGAAGCCAATGATCTGGCCGTACCGGGCCACAAGTACAGTTTTGGCGTGGTGAAGGCCGCACAGGCCCGTGGAGACTTTGAAGTGCTGGCCGAGCGCAAGCGCAGGGCGCTCAGGGTTCACCTGGGTGAAGATACGCTGGCAGGATTGAAAGTGCTGGAGGCTATGGTGAGTGCCGCGCTTTCAGGCTAGTATTCCTTCAAGATGATAATAACGTATGCTGAACTATATTATGCTGGGCACCAGATTTATTTAATAGCCACGGAAGCACACGGAATTACACGGAAAAAAGTATTTTAAGGGCTTTATTCTTCCGTGTTTTTCCGTGTGCTTCCGTGGCAATAATATCCGTCTTTATCAGATTGAAGCAGTACTAGTACTCCCTTTGGGGACAGCTCGTCGCTGCTGTTTGCAGGAATCTTGACCTGTATCAACAAGGCTGTGCTACAACTATGGCAAAAGGTCACACTCACATTGTTGTCAGCTAACGGACACTCGCCAGTGTGCCAGACTAAATATATGGATCGGGAGGATTCACATGCAGTCATTCAATTATATCCGCCGTTTCTCTGCGCTTGGTATTGACGATGTGCCGCTGGTCGGCGGCAAGAATGCGTCACTCGGCGAGATGTACCAGGCACTCACCGGCAAAGGCGTCAGGGTACCGAACGGCTTTGCCACGACGGCACAGGCGTTCCGTGATTACCTCGAACACAATGACCTGAAGGACCGCATTGCCAGCGTACTGGATGCGCTCGATGTCGATGATGTCGATGCCCTGGCCACAACCGGCGCCCAGATCCGCGGCTGGCTGGTTGACGGTGAACTGCCACCGCAGCTCGCTGAAGAGATTGTCTCTGCCTATCGTGAAATGGAGGAAGAGTACGGTCCGAAACCCGATGTTGCGGTGCGCAGTTCGGCCACCGCGGAAGATCTGCCGGACGCCTCGTTTGCCGGTCAGCAGGAAACCTATCTCAACATCCGTGGCACCGAACACCTGCTGCGCACCTGCAAGCGGGTGCTGGCCTCCCTGTTTACCGACCGCGCCATCCACTACCGGGTCGACAAGGGTTTCGATCACATGAGCATCGCGCTGTCCATCGGCGTGCAGAAGATGGTGCGCTCCGACATCGGCACCTCCGGTGTGATGTTCACCCTCGATACCGAGAGCGGCTTTCGCGACGTGGTGATGATCACCGCGGCCTACGGCCTCGGCGAGAACGTCGTGCAGGGCGCGGTGAACCCGGACGAGTTCCTGGTCTTCAAGCCCACCCTGGAACAGGGCAAGCGACCTATCATCCGGCGTCACCTCGGTGAAAAGGCCATCAAGATGATCTACACGAAGGACCCGGTCACGGCCGAGGCCACCCGCAACGTGCCGGTGAAGCTGGAAGAACGCCAGCGTTTTGCCATCAGTGATGATGAGGTACTGGAACTGGCGCGTTATGCGGTCACCATCGAGCGCCACTACTCGACGCTGGCCGGCAAGTCGCGGCCGATGGATATCGAATGGGCCCGTGACGGCGAGAGCGGTGACCTGTTTATCGTCCAGGCACGCCCCGAGACCGTGCATTCCATTCGCACCGATGCCTTCCAGGAGATCTTCACCCTGCAGGAACGCGGCAAGGTCCTGTCACAGGGCAAGGCCGTGGGCGCAAGAATTGGTGAGGGACGCGCCCGCATCATCCTGGAAGCCGCGCACATGCATGAACTGCAGCGCGGCGAAGTGCTGGTCACGGACATTACAGACCCCGACTGGGAACCGGTGATGAAGATTGCCAGCGCCATTGTCACCAACCGCGGCGGCCGTGTCTGTCATGCCGCCATCATCGCCCGCGAACTCGGCATCCCCGCCGTGGTCGGTGCCGGTGATGCCACCCACAACATCAAGGATGGTCAGGAAGTGACCGTGTCCTGTGTCGAAGGTGATATTGGCTATGTCTACGAAGGCAAACTTCCTTATACCAGTGAGCAGGTCGATCTCGGTGGCCTGCAACGGCCGGAGACGAACGTCATGCTGATTGTCGGCAACCCGGTGCAGGCACTGGAACACGCCGCCTTCCCGAATGATGGTGTCGGACTCGCGCGGCTCGAATTCATTATCAACGGCAGCATCGGCATTCACCCGCAGGCATTGCTTGAACTCGACAGCCTGCCCGCGGATGTACAGGCAGAGATCAACGACCGCATCGCTGGTTACGCCAGCCCGCGTGACTTTTACATCGACCGGCTGGCCGAGGGCGTCGGCACCATTGCGGCCGCCTTCTATCCAAAACCGGTGATTGTCCGCATGAGCGATTTCAAGTCGAACGAGTATGCAGCCCTGCTTGGCGGCAGGGACTTTGAACCGGAAGAGGAAAACCCGATGATCGGCCTGCGGGGCGCCTCCCGCTATTACTCCAGGGGATTCAGCGACAGTTTTGCGCTGGAATGCGCGGCCATGAAGCAGGTACGCGAGGACATGGGGCTGGACAACCTCGAACTGATGATCCCGTTTGCCCGCACGACGGATGAAGTTCGGCAGGTACTGGAGCTGATGGCCCGGCATGGCCTGCACCGTGGTGAACAGGGACTGAAGATCAAGCTGATGTGTGAAATACCGGCGAATGCCATACTCGCAAAGGAATTCCTGGAACTCTGTGACGGTTTCTCGATTGGCTCCAATGACCTGACCCAGCTGACACTCGGTGTCGACCGTGACTCCGGTCTGCTGACCGGTTTCGATGAACGCAATGCCGCTGTTACCGCGCTGATGGGAATGGCCATCAGTACCTGCAAGGCAGAGGGCAAGTACATCGGTATCTGCGGCCAGGCACCGTCCGATTTCCCCGAAATCACGCGCTGGCTGGTTGACCGGGGTATTGATTCCATTTCACTGAACCCGGACAGTGTACTGAAAATGACCCAGGTGGTACTGGATATGGAAGAGGAAAAAAACCGGCACCAGGCGGCCAGTAACTGAACTGACTACTGCATGGGGTGTGTAGCCTGTCCACTCGGGCACATCCCCGTTAACCCGCACTTCTCACCGCGTGGCGAGATGATCGCGCAGAGATTTGGATGGATGAAATACCTCCCTGTATTTCACCCCTGCGGGGCCGCTACGCGGTCCAAATCCGTTCCCGACGGATTTGTCACAGTGGATTTTCTGAAGGAGCGGAATACGGACTGTATTTCCGACGATGTACAGGAAAGTACAAGTGTCGCGGGAGGCAGGATGCCGGGAGCGACCTGAAGAAAATCCGCTGTGGATGCAAAGATCAAGCGAGGGCTCGTCGTCGTGGTGAGAAATGCGGGTTAAGGCTGATGCCTGAGCGGAATGACGTTTGCCCTGGCAGACTAGTACTCTTTCAAGATGATATTGCCGGGTTCAGCGCTCCTGTGGTGTCTCGCAGCAAGGCGCCGTGCGCAGGCAATGGCCT
>JBDLJX010000075.1:0-12539 GCA_039714155.1 Pseudomonadota bacterium
TAGACAAGAACACATGCGTCCAGATCGATGGGTTCATCGAACGGCAAGTTTGAGGTCGAACTCGGACCTTCCTTGTAAAGCACTTTAAATAGGAAAACGCGACGGTTCCATCTTATCTCACTTCCCTGTCGCGGTCTGAGCCACGCGCGCGGACCCCGAAATTGGGGCCGGGGACACGCCGGGAACGTCCGGGAGCGGGCCACTCTGGGGCGGAGGAGGGCGTCCTTGCCACACCCGGGGTTGATACCTAGGCGGTCTTTTTCATCGCCTCCTTGATGATGTCCGCCGCGCAGCTTGATGCACTTTGCAGGGTGGCCGTCGACAGATGTGAATACCTCTCTGTCACCTTGCTTGTCGAGTGACCCAATATCTGCTGCACCTCGTAAAGCGTCCTGCCGCTATTCACGAGCATGGATGCATGTTGGTGCCTGAGGTCGTGACTGCGGACGTGCTCCAGATCGGCCGCGTTGCGCAGTCGATTCCACACCTTCTGAATGGTAGTGTACGGCTTCCTTGTTTGCTTGTTGATGAACACGTACTCGAACTCGTCCTTGGTATCCAACTTTGACAGGACTTCAAGAGCGGCATCATTCAAAGGTACGGCCCGCACCTTACCCGATTTGGAGTTCGTGGCCGGGATGCGCCAGACACGGCGTTTGACATCAATCAGGGCCCATTTTGCGGTCAAGGCCTCGTTCAGTCGTGCGCCGGTACTCAGCAGGAATAGGATTATGCTGCAGACTGAGCGATTCTTGTCCGTGTTCAAGACGGTCAGCAATCTTTGCAGCTGTTCATCATCCATGTATTTCTCGACGAGGTTCAATTCCCGGTACTGCTGTATGCTGCAAATTACGTTTGGCCCTTCGATGATTTCCCACTGGATGGCCAGGTTGAATGCTCTCTTCAGGAGCTTGAGGTAGTGGTTACAGGTGGCGGGTGCCAATCCTTCAGCATGCAAGGCTGAGTGGAACAGCTGCACTTCCCGGCGTCTGATCTGGTTGAGTCGTTTGTTACCGAACGCCGTTTTCAGACGTAGCCGGTAATACTCCTCGTCCTTGGCGGCGGTACGCTTGCGGGTGGCCACGTGGGGGAAGTATTGGTCCTCCATGAACTCGGTGAGCGTCGGAACGGCCTTCCTGGCGTTTTCCTCGGCCCTTGGGTCCGCGCCGAGCTGTATACGTGCTTTTTCTGCCTTGGCGCGCTGTCGGGCTTCATCAAGTGACATGTCAGGATAATGGCCCAGACGTAGATATTTCGTGGCTGACGCATTATTGCGGTATCGAATCCACCATGTCGATCTGTTGGGATTGGTACTGCGAACCTCAAGAATTAAACCCGGTAAATCACGGTCACAGTACTGTATGCACCGTTTGCCTTCCGGGCAGCGAAGTTTGCTGATACCTTCTTGCGTTAATTTCATTACTGGCATAATTAAATCTCCATATGTTGATGGGAAAAATGGTAATAAAAGGGTTGGAGCCTGCGGTGGCGGTAGAGCTGCACGGGGGCAACACGATGCTGCCCCCGCATACAGGGTGAAAACTTGAACAGCCTGAAATCCTGCACACTCTGGTGGCCACAGGTGCTCAGGCTTCAGAGTCCTCCACGCGGTCAGGGCTCGTGCCGGGGTCCAGGAGGCTGAACACTTTTTTGCCACGCTCAGCCACCGCAAATGTCCACCTGTGCGCTGTCGGGTCAGCACCGGTGTACTTCTCGATCACCTTGATGGCGGCCCGCTTGCTGCAGCCTATGCGGTCACTGACGGCGTCTCTCAGCCGCATTTTGGTGTTGACGCCTTCGTTGATGCAGGCAATCGTGGCATCGATGATGTCAGTGTCGGACTTGATCACCTCCACCTGCTTGACCGCGACCAGTTCCGACTCGTTCACCGGGCTGACTGATGCCAGCAGTTCGTGATATGAGAGGCCATCCTCGATGCTGAAGCTGTACGACACACGATTGACGACGTTGCCGCGCCGCTTCCTGTTCTCGAACTCGACAATCTTGGTGTGTGTCTTGTCATCGACGCTGACAGCATCTAAAACGTAGGCACAATCCGCGTCATCGATTATGTCCGTCGTCCCTGCATATATTGACTTACCATCAATGCCTGGATTCTTGTTAACATGGGCAAGACCTATGACGGTTCCACCTTTTGCAATAAATCTGCGTATAACCTCACCCCATCGAGATGCCCGGCGCTTATCCATCAGGTCGGTGAACTTTTTCAGGGTGTCCAGAACAAGTACTTTCCCCCGTGCTTGATTTTTCCTGCAGAGTTCCTCGATATAATCAATGAAATCGGCAACCTTAAATCCGCGATACCCATCGCACAGGACATGGAAGCCCATCTCCTCGGCGATCTTGAGTTTTTCCGTCAGTCCACGTTGAGTATCATCCAAATTGAAATAGAAAATATCTGACGCTTTGATCGAACCGCTCCTGATGGTCTCCACCAACAGATAAATAACAATGAGCGTCTTGCCCGTATTGTGCCTTGCATAAAGGACGGTCCAGTGGCCGAGTAAGGCGATAAATTCGAGAACATATACTTGATCAAGGGCTTCTGCTTCCAGTTCTGCGCTCGACCCGGTAAGCGAGAATTGCTCGAGCACTATGGAGTTGTTGACCCGTTTGCTCGATATGACTTCGCCTGTAAGCGCCCTGCCGTGCTTAGGCTCGATGGTTTCAAATTCACACGGTTCAAAACCTTCACCTTGATTGTTGATGATATTCGAGACATCGGCACCGCCATCTTTTGCCATTTTTATGAGCGTGGCGATTGTCACCGGTGTTCCCGCGTAATTGCCGAAGGAGTCCCACTTAGCCCTGAGTTCTTTTTCACCGCTATATTTGGATCCTTTGCTACTCCAAGCGTTGGCGAGGACGAAGCCGTCGTCACTTCCGCCTGTCTCGTGGAATATCGCCATCAATATATGTAACCAGTCGTCGTAACCGCAGTCCGGGTCGACATGCTCGAGCATTGCATTGATCCGGGCAGTTGCTTGATCCATATCGGCTGGTAGGGGCAGCGGGGAAGGTGTCTTCACCACCGTTAATCGAGGTGCATCCCGGCCGTTGTGTAGAAATACCCCATCGATGAATTCCTGGCTGGCTTCTATAAGCTCGCTTGCATTCTCAGCCTCATCAATGTCCACCTCCTTGCCGGTGCTGGGCGGCAGCACGACCAAGGAACGCCCGGTCTTCACATCAATGCGTTCAGGGTATTCCTCGGTGCTGTGCGAATCTGTCCTGGCAAAGGTGCCTGATGCACGTTTGAAATAGTGGTGCAGTCCTTTGGCTGTGGAGACGGTAAAGTTAGGGGACAAGTCGAAAGTTTTCTCCAGCATAGCCAGTGCCGCGATGGATTGAGGACTATCGGCGTCCAGCACGATGACGTTATCACCGACGATGAAGCCTATTTCGTGGTCAGGATGTCGGTCCCAGTGAGCTTTGATTTTTCTCGTGGACAGGCCGTCAAGCCATGGATCCCATTTGAAGGGAGGTCGTTTCGTGCCGGGGATGATGGGGATAATCTGAAACCCAAATTCATGCCAATGTAGTGCCGCACTCTTGAAGCACGGCGTTGTATTTACTTGAGCCATAATTTTTCCTCTAAGCTCGAATTAATGTTGACGCACACGCGCAATGGCGCGGTACGCATCGTGGTCCGAGTTAGGAAACAGTTATAGGTACGGGTATGTGTAATTAGCTTGCTCTTTAAATCCCTACTCGGGGATAAAAAATAAGCTAATCACCAGTGACATTGGGCGCTTGCTCTCGCAATCCGTGCAATTTACATAACAGGAGTACATCCTGTACCGCCTGCCTCAGTGAACACCTGTATTTATAGTGCCGGATTTGGCCGGCGTCAAGCGTAAAATATTATAAAAGAGTGCTCTTTGAACGGATTTTCCTAATAACGAACATTGGCAAGGGAAAAATAAATTTGCATGCCAATGAACATAAAACAAAGAACAGAAAATTTACCTCGTGAAAGGCCGTTAAATAGACATGCGGTTGCCTGGCTGTTAAATGCCTTTGCATAGGGAAAGTATTATTACCAACGTTAAAGTACTTCAGTAGGTACAAATAAATTGTCCTTCTGTGGGTGCAATTGTCGTCGATCATTGGATGCGCGGAGGGTGGCGATGGATGCAGCCGGGTGCGGGCGAAAACCTGAAAACCTGAAATCCTGTCGAGCTGGGCCGGTGGTGATGGTGTCAGGATGTCAGTTTTTCAGTTTCCCGGCCCCGGGTCGGCGCAGTGAAAATCTGGCACTGGCCCACAGGCCGCCCGCTATCAGACCACCTCAGGGAACTTCCGGAGTGGTCCCCAAAGCCGACGTTCGCGGGGCCTATGGAGTGGGGCGTCGGTGTTGTCGGCTACGGGGAAGAACGGCCAAAGCTTGCCGTTCCCGGAAAGAAAAAGGCGACCAGAAGGCCGCCTAAGACACGCATCAAATAAAGATTAATTACACAGGCCCGATCAAACGGGCACTAATATTCTGCAAGGCGACATTTTTGAGGACATCCTGCGAGGAAAACACATCCCTTTCATATCTCACCAACATCAGGTGGAAATGCAATGGGCAGAATTCAGCCCCCGTGATTCCGCTGGTATTTTCCAGTGCGGATACCAAATGACTGCGCTGATCTTCATCAAGTTCTTCGGTAACATGCACGACGATTTCAACGGCTTTCTTGGCTTCATTGCTTATCGGTTGAATGACTTGATCCATTACACACCTCCTGTCAATTGAGTTTCCGAATCCTTAATCAGGCCAGATAGATCTCCCGGTCACTGGCCACATGCCGAAAGATAGCAGAGAAATATCATATTTAGAATGTGAATAATTACTATTCAGTACATCAACATATAACGATGTTGTAACACTTGAGATAATGAAAAAAAATGGAAGGGAATGTTTTATCAAGGTGGCACAGCCCCTGGCGCCACGAACTCTAAATAGAAGAGCAATGTTACAGATTTACTACAGTGCCACTTGCAATGTCTCGTTAAATGAAAACCTGCCGTTTGACACACTCTGTGTCCACGTTTGTTGCTGACTGGCGAACGGAGATTACCGGCCACAATACGACATTCAGCACCATGAAAAACGGTGACTAACGAATGAACGCAGCGCCAGGGGACATTTACTAACCAGCCTCTAATATCATCGAAAAAAAGTAAGTCCAGAACACCACCCAGAACACCAAGCCTGCGCCGATCAACATCATCGCGAATATATCTCTAGCTTTTTCGAACACGTACAACACGGCTGCACCCTCGGTAGTTGATTCCATTAAATGGTGTCGGCTAGATGTCTAAGAAATTTAGGTGAAACCGGTCTGCTACTGGCTATGCCGGGAGAAGGTGCAGGCAGGGACCACCTGAAAAGATAGCCTTTGCCTTTTCAGTAATCCGACCAGGGCTGGAGGTGGAGCAGTCAGGGAGGGGCGCGGCTTAAATGACTACTGTCGGCCGCTTCCGGTCATTCGCCATATTACGGGCGGGATGCACGGGCAGATCAAGTTGGGGATTAACGCTCCCGGCGATGTAAAGATTCTGAGTTCCGAGTTGCTGGCAGCAGATGGGATGAGGCCGGTAGAAATTCCGGTCGGTCAGGGTTCATCTGATGGGGATTAAGTCCCGTTGATACGGGGCCCTTCTTCAGCTCCAGGTTTCCGATGTTCCATCGCGTAGTTCAGAAATGTACGTAGGCCCCCAGGTAGGGGCCGCCGAATTCGACGTCAGCATAGGAGTCGTCGAAGTTATCGAGATCCAGTTTCAGCTTGCGATAGCCGGCTTCGATGCCCAAAAACCAAGGACTGTCATAGGTGGCTCGGACAGTGAAATCGTAAAAGTTGCTACCATCGTACCCGATATAGGCGCCATTGGCGCTGACGCCCACGCCGGTTAGGGGGAGGTCGATGCCCACGCCCGCATAGAGCATGGGTACTAAGCCGGATACATCGGCCGTATCGGAACCGGATATGGCGCCAGTAATGGTTGCATCTATATCGATGTACTTGGCATTAATACCAATGTCCAGGTTGGCCGCATTATCGAGAATGCGCCAGTACAGGGCTACATCGATCTGGTCGAGTTGCACTTCACTACGCACATCTTCGTTGATCGTAAAGTCGATATCACCCCAGGTAAAGTCCTTGGACAAGCTGCCATTGGCATCGCTATCGATATTGGTGCTGACCACTTTGACGTTTGGAATCAGCGGTGCCGGGTGCTCGAAAATAGCGTAGAACGTTGTCAGTGTATCGTCGTCGTAACCGAGGTCGTCGTTTACGTCGATATCATCGGCTGAGCTCTTGCTCTTGTAGCGGGCCGTGCCGCTGATATCAAAATCCCAGTAGTTGGCGCCAATCCAGACGCCAAGTGTGTCTGCGCCGGCCGCCGTGGTAGCCAACGCCATTGGCAGTGCCAGCGACAGTGCGAGCATTCGTTTTTCCATTACATTTCCCTCTGGGGATTGGCATCAATACTGGCCGCTCTGGAAGAGTGGACCCCGGCATAGTATAGGGTGGACAATCAGCCTTCGTTGAGGATCTGTTCACAATTATCAGTAATAGCAGACGAACATTGTTCGTAAGCAATTACGCATAGCTGAACCAGTCACAGGACAGATTTCAGAAATTGCTCCACAGCATAGTTTTTGGCACTTGGCGCAATTTAGTGCCGACTACATGAATTATTTTACCGAACTTCCTTCTGAAACATTGAAGCTTCAACAAAAAGACAGGACGCAGGGATCAAATATTGGCGAATCTTGTATGACCTTTATGGAGCACTTTATAACAATTAACCAGAATCCCTGAAGGTCTCCTAAGGGTCGAAAGTGCTCGTTTAGTGACTGCTTATATTAGCCATTGCTAAACGGGGACTATCGACCCTAATGAGACCTTCCCAATAATCCTGGGTACGGCAGAAACGTACTGAAGTCGGTCATTTAGATTCTGGTGATTTACGGCTGTCATCAACCTTTTCCAATCCTTCAAGCTTGCTAATTTCTCTATGGATGTATAAGTGTTTATACGTACGATATTTTGTTGGCCACGTATAAAAATTCACAATAACGATTCAGCGCGTTGCATTGATTGATATCAATGCGTCGAAGCATAATTCTGGTAGCTTTACAAAAACAGTAATGCCGCTATTTATGCTTGGAAAAATATAGCATGGAATCAATTCATGGGATGAGAGCGTTCTGGATGCTTATTATTCTAAGCACTTTATATGGCTGCTCTTCAACCAGAATCTCCATCAAGCCTGTTGGCGAAGTTTCTGAGTCCAATAAGAACATCCTCTGTGGTGTGATTATATACGATGGGCATAATAGTGATTACCTGCCATTATCTCTGCGAGGCTCCCCCGACAGACGCCACGTGCAGATTAACTATCAGTATGAAGTGAAATATTCTGTAGAGGATGACACTGCATTCGACCTATTCAATCCACTACTACTAATGGGAATGGCAAAGTCGGAGGACAATGTCGTGATATTAGGCAGGCTTGAAATCAATACTGATTCCGGATTCGATAAAACATACGAAGAAGTCATCGTACTCAGTAAGTCAAAAACCATATTTTCCGAAGGTGAAACGCTAACAGATATCAGGAGAAAAGGCCTGATTCTAATGCGTGACAAAATTGATTCTGCCATATCGAAAGACAGAAGTTTATATGCTAATCATGGAATACTTTGCAACAGAGAGGAATGAAAAATGAAACGATTCAATTTGCATGGATTGATTACACTTGTTATTGCCGCTTTCATGGTAATACTTTCTGGCTGTTCGGCAACAGGGCCTGTTTACCAACAGGTCGGATCTGTTCCTGAAGGGGAGGCGCTAGTTTACATCTATCGCCCGGGCAAGTTCATGGGTGGCGGTGTTGTATTTGATGTGCATGCTGGGAGTGTTGCAGATGACACAGAAATAGTAGCACTCAGAAGCGGTGGCTACTATCCATACTTTGCACCTCCAGGTGAACTGCAGCTGTGGGCTAAAACTGAGTCAAAGACTTCCTTGACCCTAGACCTCAATGCTGGTGACCGACGTTATGTCAAGGGCACAGTGGGAGTAGGCTTTTTAGTTGGTCGTCCTAAGCTCACAGAGGTGGATGAACAAACTGGCGCAAGAGAAATTAAAGAATGCAAGCTTCTTTCACCCGCCGAAGACTAGGCCGCTAAAAGGACGTTATGCATGCGTTACGGCCTGGAGACCAATATACTCTTCCAGCAACCTAAATTAGGTTGATGTATGTAGATGTAGGATGCTCGGTTTTGGACTGACAGTCGAAGTACGATGGCAGGATGTGAACGTCCGAAGCTGCTGCTTTTACGACCTCCACAGAAAACCGGGGAATGTCTCATTCTGGCCGAAGTTCCCCGTTGCCGATCCCAGGAACAACCGGCATCAAGAGCGCGACGAAGGGCAAGTCACCGCCCGTAACTGGTCATTCCCGGGGTCTCCATCCTCCAGTGCAGGGTGCAGGGTGAACACCTGAAATCCTGAAAATCTGAAATTCTGGCGGGCTGGGTCGCCGGGTCGCTGGCGGCGGTGTCAGGTTTTCAGGTTTTCAGTTTTGCAGTTTCCCGAGGGTATCCCCCCTGAAATCCTGCCGGACCCGACGCACCCGTCGCTTTCCCATACGCCTCATGGCATTACGGGCAACTGGGCGGCGTCTGGAGCGACAAGTGGCAAGGAATTCGCCTGATGGGCTGAAAACCTGAAATTCTGGAATTCTGAAATCCTGTCGAGCTGGGTCGCCGGGTCGGGTGTGAGGATGTCAGTTTTCCAGTTTTTCAGATTTTCAGTTTCCCGGGTTGAGTGGTGCCGGGTCTGCTCAGTCGGTCGCCCCCAGAATCGCCCTCACCTCCGGATGCTCCATCATGTACTCCCGCAGCAGGTGATAATGCCGGGCGCACTCCCGGGCAAAATTGCTACTGGCGAATGACAGGTTGCTGTAAGCATACAGGCAGGATGTGATCCCCAGTGCGTCCGATGAAAGGTCACCCTCAAATTGGTTGTCACAGGTCACATGGAAGCACCGATCAACTGCGGGAGCCATGTAGAAGCCCCCGTTGCTCAGTGTGTAGAACTCCCAATATCCACCCTTGTAGTCCTCGGCCATCCTGTCTGTGATTCCGTAAATGACCGGCTCCAGTCGAAGCGGGAAAGCCATCCCAAATAATGTCTCCGTGATTGCCAATCGTCGGTCCTCGGGAACGAGCTCCCGGGTCACCGGGATTAGTGAAGTTTGTGTCATCATGGTCTGTCTCCTGTGAAAAGTCCCCTCCATGACTCCCTCGAAAGCACCGTCGGCTTTTCATTGGACGAGCGCCGTCCTCCGGAAGATTCCGGATGCATACAGATCGGTGAACGTTTCGAGAGAGGAGGGGAGTGTTGTGGGAAGGGCTGTATGGCTGGATCAGCTAGTGTGTTTCTGGGTAGGCCTTCCAGAGTTCATCCGGGTTGATGCCGGACATCAACCTCGCCTGGTCATTGACCGTACTGGCGAAGTCTTCGTCCGGGATGTCCCAGGCGCCGACAATCTCCAGGGCGTCTGAAATGTAGTCTTCAATATGCACGATGTTTTCTCCTCTTGATGTAAATGAAAGCGACCCCGCCCAGGAGCAGGACGCCGAGTAAGGCCAGGGTTTGTTGGGGAAAGAAATACAGCAGGATCACGGCGCCGATGACCGCGAATGACCGGGTGAACGGCAGCACGAGGCACAGCGTGGTCATCAACGCGAGGGTGATAAAGGTCATGTTTACTCCGGTTGTCAGTAAGGCGTTGAAAGAAATCAGAAAGACCCCAGGTCGGTATAGGGTCGGTATTGCGGGTGTGCTTTTTTGAGGGTCTGAGAAAGTGAAACGTTTCTTGCGCTTAGAAGAGTGATTTTCGAGGCACCAAGGGAAACTAACTCCCTCAGACAGTTCTCGAAGCCTTCTTCCTGGACGCCACCGATTGCTGCTAGATGCGGGCCTTTTTCTTGGATGCCGCCGTGGTTTTCCGGGCTGTCTTTTTCGTTGCAGCCTTGGGTTTCACATCGGATGTACCAAGCCGATCAACCTTGTCCATGAAGTCCTTGGGGTCCACGCGTTCGTGACTCCGCTTCTTCCCTTTCATGGGCATCAGCAGCTTTTCCTTCACGAGCACCGCCAACAGGAATCCCGGGGTGTTCACCGATTTGCCCTTGAAGAGTGGATCGAGGACGATCGCCGTGACGGGCCGTTCCTCCGGCACTTCGGCGAAGACTTTCTGGATGTCCTTCAGGGCGACCCATTCCCGGGAGAAGAATCCGCCGCCGGTGTTCTTGTGGATTCGGATGTGGATCTCCTCACTTGGGTCGCGACCGATGTGGTAGGTCAGTTTGGACTTGCCGGAGAGCGTCTCACAGGTGCCGGTTTTCACGACGTTCATGGATTCGTCCAGGGGATCTTCGGATTTACTCATGGCGTTACTCCTTTTGGGTTAATGGAAAGGGATGGATCAATCGAGAATGCCGTCCAGGACCTCCCGCAGCCGGCCGTCGACCCACGGGGCATCCGGGATGACGAAGCCCATGCCGTAGTCGTCGGTGCCCAGATACACGGCGTAGATGAAACCGTGACGCATGCTGGCACCCTCCCAGGGGACGTCCACCAAGCGCCACGGCATGTCGATGTCGTCGAGCACCCGGTCGGTGTCACCGGGTTCGATCAGGACGAGATAGCCGAAGTCCTCGGCATTGTAGGGATGACCCTCCCATGTGAAGTCATCGATCAATTGCTTCACCAATTCCTCCATGACGGGTTGGGCGGGATCTGTACTGTCGAGCTTTCCCAGATCGGAGTGGGACTTGAAGGTGATCACATGGAATGTCCTCCCGTGTTGGAAACGAAAAAACCCGCAAGAAGCGGGCTGGATGGTTGGCTAGATGTGTGTCAGGTGGGGCGTGAATATTCATATAAGATACCCAGAAAGCCGCAGTTCAAATGTGCATTTCCAAGTGTCGACGTAAGCCGTCTGGAAGCCAGTCGGCGTCCGGGATGAGGAAGCCCAGCGCGAATTGATTGTTGGGGAGGTACACGGCGTGGTAGTGGCCGTCGATCATGGTGACGGCCTCGAAGGGCACTTCGGACAATCTGTAGGGCATGTCCAGATCGGACAGCACGCGGTCCACGTCGGCGGGTTCAATGAGGACCAAGTACCCGTCATCTTCAGGGACGTACTCGAGGTAATCACCAATCATTGACGAGACGAGTGATTGGATGGTGGCGTGGAGGGGGTGGTTGCGGAGTCGATCCACGTCGGCGATGGATTTGAAGGTCTTCATGGGGTTCTCCTTTTGATGGGCACAAAAAAGCCCGCCGACCGGGTGGCCTGGCGGGTGCGGATGGGGGTGAGCCTGGAGGGCTCAGTCAGGGGTGGTCAGGGCAGAGATTACTGAAACGTCTGTTTTATAATTACACAGCAGGTATGTATGATTTAGGCATTCATCAACACACAACTATTCGATATGGCCATTCCCGACTACCAAACCTTAATGCTCCCGGTGCTGAAACTCGCATCTGATCAGCAGGAGCACAAACTACGTGAAGCTGTCGAGGAGTTGGCAGATGAATTTGCGTTAACCGATGTCGAACGCAATGAGTTACTTCCAAGCGGCAGTCAAGGCGTATTCAACAACCGTGTTCACTGGGCTCGCACTTACCTTAAACAGGCGGGCCTGCTGGATGCACCGAAAAGAGGAGTTTTCCAGATCACCGAGAGAGGGTTCTCGCTGCTTGCTGAGAATCCAGATACGGTGAATGTCACTCTGCTTGAGAGGTATCCGGAGTTCCAGGAATTCAGAAGTAGGCGAAAAGACAAGTCAAGTGATGAGAACAAAGGAAACGGCACTTCTACTGAGACACCTGAAGATGCCCTGGCATCTGCATACAGGGCGATACAAAGTAAGGTTGAAGAGGAAATAATTGATTTAATCATGCAATCATCACCCTCCTTTTTCGAGAGGCTTGTGGTCGATCTGCTGGTGAATATGGGTTACGGTGGAAACAGACAAGATGCAGGGCGCGCCCTTGGGAAAAGTGGCGACGGTGGCATAGATGGCATTATCAATGAGGACCGTCTGGGCCTTGATGTTATCTACATTCAAGCCAAGCGTTGGGATGGAACCGTTGGAAGACCTGAAATACAGAAGTTCGCTGGAGCACTTCAAGGACAAAGAGCTAGAAAAGGCGTGTTTATCACGACATCAAACTTCTCGAAGGAGGCGGTGGAATACGCATCTCTGATTGAGTCGAAGATAATCTTGATCGATGGGGATCGATTGGCGTCACTTATGACCGAGTACAACGTCGGTGTGTCGACGTCTGGGGTTTACGAAGTCATGAGAATTGACTCAGATTACTTTGACGAAGAGTGAAGGGGGTATGATACGAGTCCATGTTCACTTTTCAAGAACTGACCCCCTGACCCGGAGTAATTCTAATGCGATGGCCTCACTTTATTCTCCTTCAGTGCCTGCTTGT
>JBDLJX010000076.1:0-12363 GCA_039714155.1 Pseudomonadota bacterium
ATACGGCGTCTTGAAGTGGCCGATAGGCCATGTGAATCTGGACTCAAGCCCGGGCATCACCATAATCATTGCTGCCGGAACCAGTGCCCAGGTGATATAACGCCAGGTCGGCCCGGTGGTTACCTGCTCCACCACCCATGCAGCCTCCCATGTAACCAGAAATACTGCGAGCCAGAGCGTGGCACTGTGCCAGTAGGGCACAAGTTCCCCTGGCCAGTCCGGCTCGAGCCGCCGCAACAGCCAGTACTGCACCACAAAGGCGATGGGCCAGGTAATCGCGCCCCCATAAGCTAAAGGATGGGCAAACCCGGTATTGTAAAAGATCGCCACCGCGAAAATTATCATCATTGGCAACAGGATTAGCGGCGGAGAACCCAGGTATTGCCAATCCAGACGCCTGCGCAATGCAGCAATCACTACCACGCTTGCAGTAACAAAGCCCAGAATTGCACTTTCATGGTAGAGATCGTCGACGTGTTTTAGCATCTCGTTGATGCCGGACCCAAACCACCAGAGCAGGCCCCACACGAGCATTATCACCGAGGCAGGTGTTTCATCCGCCCTCAATACCTCCCGGTGTCGATACAGATAAAAGGCAGTAAAGAGTCCCGACAAACTCACCATAAGAGCACTGATATATAGGCTGTTCAGCACGGGGACATCCGCAGTGGCTGCACCAGGCTCACTCAGGAAGGCAATACCGGCACCCACCTCCACAAGCAGGCCAAACAGCCTTGCCAGAAGCCGGTGCTGGCGCACCCCGATCCACACCAGCGCAGCGCCTTCGAGCGCCCAGGCTGCACCCGTCCAGCGCCCGTCGACGGCCAGTGGAATGGCGAGCGTGCCGAAAGCAACCGCCAGTGCCAGAAAGGCTTCCGTCAACATGCGCATCTTCTCGTTCCTTCCGCGCCACAATGCCCTGGCCAGGATGGTATAGAAGAGGCCCACCCCGAGTGCGCTTAATGCCAGGCCATATTCGAACTCGCGCACCAGGGCACTTTGCAAAGCGAAGGCGACCAGTGGCACACCAAAAACAAGCGAACCGTCAACATAGCCTTTCAAGTCTGGCGGCTGGCGCCGTGCAAACAACACCGGCACCGCAACATAGAAAACGAAAAAGAGCACGAGAAACGGTTCGGTGGTCGCAAAATACTCGGGCTGGTAGTACTGATAGCCCCAGGCGCCCCCGATAACGAAGGTAAAGATAAAGCCGATCAGATTGAGTTCACGCCAGGCCTTGAACCATGAGATCCCCAGAATGCCGGCATTGAGGACGGAATAATAGGAGAACAGGACCACGTGGCTGCCATCGCGCGAGATGAATACCGGGGCGAGAAAGCCGCCGATCATGGCAAGCACGGCCAGGCTGCGCGCATTTTGCAGCACGGCCAGGGCACTTGACAGCAGCACCAATACCACCATCAGCAACAGACCGGGCGTGGTTGCCATCAGGCTATAAAGACTCACGGCTGCAAATACGGTGAGGTAGACAATACCCATACCCCCGCCTTGCAATACCAACGCATAATGCAGGCGGTGTGTGCGCAATCGCCATCCGAGGGCAATCAACACCAGGCCACCCAGTGCCGCGCCGGCAAGGCGCAACTCGACGGGTAACCAGCCACGATCGACGGCATATTTGAGGAAGAAGGCCACGCCCAGAAAAAGGATGACGACACCGATCCGGGCCACCGTATTACCACCGAGCAGCCAGGTCTTGATCCGTTCAAGGATGGCGGGGGACAGGACGGGCTGCCAACCCACGTCCGCTTTTGCCCTGGCGGACTCTTCGGCCCATGCCCCGACCGCTGGTGTTGAGACTTCGGCGGAGGAAACAGCAGGCTCTGCCGCAACCTCGGCCTCACGCCTGGGGACTACCTCAACAGTCTCATGGGGCACAGTTTGCGATTGGGCCGCCTCCGGCGCCTCCTCAACAACAGGTGCTGCACCCCCTTCATCCTCGGCTGCCTCGATATCACCGGGTTTTGCTGTCTGCATTTTCAGTCGGGACAGCATGCCGTTCTGCACTTGTTGGGCATGTTCAATGTCGCCCAGTTTTTTCTCCAGTGCGTTGAGACGGCGAAATACGCCTTTGAAGATGAAAGGCAGCAGCAGGAAGAAGATGGCGTAGCCAATCGCTAACAGACCAATCAGACCACCGATAATATCCATTTCCCTATGTATTATTCTCTGACTGGTTCGAAGACCGATGATTCTGTTGCCGAAGCGCGAGATTTTCCAGGAAGAGTTTTTGGCGGGGTTTGAGAATAGACGGAACCGCCCCAACCAGGGACACAAGCAGATTTATCATAGCTTCGGAGGTTGACCTGTCTAATAAAAATATTCAAGGATTTCAATGCGGACGAATTTTTAGAAGGGACAGGCAGTTCACCAGCACCCTGACTGGAAAACCGAAAATTATAAATAAAACACAAAATTGGTTGACTACTTAGATAGAACGTCATTATATTGACGCTATATGACGTAAATGTTCTACAAAAGATTCCGGGTTCCAACTCTCCTTGCCAGGGGAAGGATGAGATCAGTGGTTTCAAAAAACTTCAGTTTTAACAATCTCTTGGCGTTATTTGTCTTGCTGGTCCCGGTGTTGCCGAGTACGCTGGCCGAGGCTGCGCAACCTGGTCAGATCTCCCTGCCCGCCAGAGACGCCACTCCACAGAACACGACGCCTGTGCACACTGCACCGCATCATGTCTTGTTAAAGCTGGATGACGGGGTCAATCTGCCGGGGTTTTCCACCCTTGCCATCAAGCATGGCTTCAGGCACCTCAGACACGTCTATGGTTCCGACTGGTACATCTTTTCAATTCCCGCCCATGCAAGCCCACGCGCCACCGCCGCACTGGCCCGTTCCCTGCCCGGGGTAGTTGCCGCATCCACAGACCCCATCGTGTCGCTGGATGTGCTACCACCACGTGATCCTCTCTACATCGAGGATGATGACCCTTCTGCCAAGTCCTGTGATCCACTGGTGGATGTTTGCGATTCCGCGGACGTGGTCGACCAGTGGGGCCTGTTCCGGGTTGGTGCCGAAGATGCCTGGAACGTTACCACCGGCAGCGACTCGGTGGTGATCGCCGTTATCGACAGCGGCGTGGATCTCGATCACGATGACCTGGCCGGCAATATCTGGAACAACCCGGCCGAGATGGCCAACGGTATCGATGATGATGGCAACGGCTTTATCGACGACCTGCACGGCGCCGATTTCGCCGGTGACAATGTCGGTGATCTGTTCACCGACGACGTGTCCTCGCAGGATGCGAATCCGGATATTCCCATGGGCGGCACCTGGATCAACGACCCGCTGGCATACCCCTGGGGCATCCGCTTCGATGGTGACCCGGCCGTGGGTGACGCCGTTGACAACAACCTTGACCTGTTTGCAGACCAGGGTGTTTTTCATGGCACCTTTGTGGCCGCGATTGCGGCAGCGATGACCGACAACATCAACCCGGAGAGTGGCGAGTTCGAGGGCATGGCCGGTGCCTGCTGGAATTGCAAGATCATGCCGGTGCGGATGATCAATGCCGAAGGTAACGGTTATGGTTCTGATGCCGCGGCGGCCATCTACTACGCCACTGACATGGGCGCGGATATCATCAATCTCAGCTGGGGGTTTGATCTGGACAGCCTGGATGCGACAGGTCAGGCAGAGGTGGCGATCATCAGCGACGCCGTCAACCATGCCGTTGCCCAAGGCGTCATCGTGGTGGCCTCAGCCGGCAACAGCGGCGGCCCGGCCCTGCGCTTTCCCGCATCCATGGCGAACACCATCGCCGTTGGCTCTTCCAACTGGCTGGACCGGCGCTCTGAATTCTCGACCATTGCCGCGCCGGGCGAAGTACCCGACAACGGTGTTGACGATGATGGCAATGGCCAGATCGATGATGCCCTCGATGTCGTGGCGCCTGGCGAGCTTATCTGGAGCGGCTCTGTCTACAGTGCCTATGACTCACTGTTGTCCCAGTTGCTAGGCGACCCCGCTATCGAGCCCGGTCTGGACGCCTACGGCAACAGCAACGGCACCTCCTTTTCGGCACCGTTGGCAGCGGGTTATGTCGGCCTGCTGTTGTCGCGTTTTCCCGGTGCGACCCTGAACGATATTCGCCAGGCGCTGCGGTCCTACGCCCTGGATCTGCTCGACCCCGAGGGTACGGGCAGCACCCTGTCTGGCTATGATGCCTATTCCGGCTTTGGACGGTTGAACATGGTGGTCCCCGACAGTCTCGGGGATCCCCCGACAGCACCACTGCCTCCCCCACCTGCCGGCCCCGTCATCCCGCTGCTGATCGATGTCGTCGATAGCGGCCTGTACGGCCATCGCTACGGCACCGACGAGCACAAAACCTTGCTGGTAGCGACCTTCCTGGACGATGGTGCAAGCGCCTATGAACTGGGTGTTACCGGTTATGACATCGACAGCAGCGATGAGGTCGCCGTATACCTGAACGACGGCTTCATTGCCCATCTGTCCCCCGGCCCGGACAACGATCTCAACAGCAGCGATATCATCAGTCTTGATCCCGGCCTTCTGCTGGGGGGTGAGAACCGCCTTGAGTTCCGTCAGCGCACAGCCGGCTTCACCTGGGGCGTCACAGGTCTTGGTGTCCGGATACCACCGCCCCCGCCTCCTCCACCGCCGCCCCCGCTGGTGGTTGTACTCACGGTGGACACGCCGGACACGGGTCAGTACGGCAACAACTACGGCAGCAACGAGCACGAGACCGTGCTGGTGGCGACCTTCGAGGATGACGGGACGAGCAGCTACGAGCTGCAGGTGACCGGCTACGATGTCGACTACACTGATGAGATTTCGGTGACGGTCAACGGCAGCCTGATCGGCCATCTCGCCACAGGACCGAACCTGGCCCTGAATGCCGGTGACGTGTTCGTGCTGGACCCGGGGATGCTGCAGGCCGGCACGAATACCATCGAGTTCGAGGTGAGCACACCGGGGTACACCTGGGGGGTGACCAACCTCGCGGTAATGACGCCGGGTGCGCCGCCACCCCCGCCGCCGCCAAGCGAGCCGGTGGTTGTACTCACGGTAGACACACCGGACACCGGCCAGTACGGCAACAACTACGGCAGCAACGAGCACGAGACCGTGCTGGTGGCGACCTTCGAGGGCGACGGGACGAGCAGCTACGAGCTGCAGGTGACCGGCTACGATGTCGACTACACTGATGAGATTTCGGTAACGGTCAACGGCAGCCTGATCGGCCATCTCGCCACAGGACCGAACCTGGCCCTGAATGCCGGTGACGTGTTCGTGCTGGACCCGGGGATGCTGCAGGCCGGCACGAACACCATCGAGTTCGAGGTGAGCACACCGGGGTTCACCTGGGGGGTGACCAACCTCGCGGTGATGACGCCGGGTGCGCCGCCACCCCCGCCGCCACCGAGCGAGCCGGTGGTTGTACTCACAGTGGACACGCCGGACACCGGTCAGTACGGCAACAATTACGGCAGCAACGAGCACCCGACCGTGCTGGTGGCAACCTTCGAGGGCGACGGGACGAGCAGCTACGAGCTGCAGGTGACCGGCTACGATGTCGACTACACTGATGAGATCTCGGTGACGGTCAACGGCAGCCTGATCGGCTATCTCGCCACAGGACCGAACCTGGCCCTGAATGCCGGTGACGTGTTCGTGCTGGACCCGGGGATGCTGCAGGCCGGCACGAACACCATCGAGTTCGAGGTGAGCACACCGGGGTTCACCTGGGGGGTGACCAACCTCGCGGTGATGACGCCGGGTGCGCCGCCACCCCCGCCGCCACCGAGCGAGCCGGTGGTTGTACTCACAGTGGACACGCCGGACACCGGTCAGTACGGCAACAATTACGGCAGCAACGAGCACCCGACCGTGCTGGTGGCAACCTTCGAGGGCGACGGGACGAGCAGCTACGAGCTGCAGGTGACCGGCTACGATGTCGACTACACTGATGAGATTTCGGTGACGGTCAACGGCAGCCTGATCGGCTATCTCTCCAAGGGCAAGAACAACCGGCTGAATGCCGGTGATGTGTTCGTGCTGGACCCGGGGATGCTGCAGGCCGGCACGAACACCATCGAGTTCGAGGTGAGCACACCGGGGTACACCTGGGGGGTGACCAACCTCGGGGTGATGACGCCGGGTGCGCCGCCACCCCCGCCGCCACCGAGCGAGCCGGTGGTTGTACTCACGGTGGACACGCCGGACACCGGTCAGTACGGCAACAACTACGGCAGCAACGAGCACCCGACCGTACTGGTGGCAACCTTCGAGGGCGACGGGACGAGCAGCTACGAGCTGCAGGTGACCGGCTACGATGTGGACTACACTGATGAGATTTCGGTAACGGTCAACGGCAACCTGATCGGCTATCTCTCCAAGGGCAAGAACAAGCAACTGAATGCCGGTGACGTGTTCGTACTGGATACGGCACTACTGAATGGCGGCGTGAACACCATTGAGTTTGAAGTGAGCACACCGGGGTTCACCTGGGGGGTGACCAACCTCGGAGTGATGACGCCGGGTATGCCCTGACATGCCTGTGGGTGGCGAATTCGTAATTATTACCTGAAAACGATAACCTAGACAGTCTTGTTCCTGAACGCAACCTTCCCTACGCTCCCCTGCCATGAAGGACCTGCTGGTACTCCTCGCACATCTTTTGACCACGATCGCCAAACTCCTGGGACCTGCGGTGCCAAGGCCGTTGTCGCTGACAGCCTGCTCATGAAGCAGCAACTCCTGGTCATCACTCGGTCTCGGCGACGCTCACCTAATCTTTTGGCATATGACCGCTTCCTGCTCGGTTTCTGGTCGCTGTTTCTTAGCCCACGCCGTATCCCGCGGACTGCGATTATAATCAGGCCGTCTACACTACTGAAATTTCACAATGCGCTCAGAAAGCGCAAATATCGCCTTTTGTTTTCACCGACTCGTCGTGGCAAGCCCGGTCATAAAGGACCTTCTCAGGAACTCATTCGAGCCATCATTGAACTGAAGCAACGCAACCCGCGCTTTGTCTGCCTCCGAATCGCTCAGCAAATCGCCAACACTTTCGGGGCCGATATCGACAAGGACCTGGTCAGGCGTGTCCTCGCCGCACATTACCAGCCAGGTCCCGATGACGGTGGGCCATCATGGTTGACCTTTCTCGGGCACACGAAGAACAGCCTTTGGAGCATTGATCTGTTTCGGTGTGAATCTATTCTCTTAAAGAGCCACTGGGTGCTCGTCATCATGGACCAGTTCACTCGGCGCATCATCGGCTTCGGTGTGCATGCCGGCAATGTCGATGGTGTCGCCCTTTGTCGCATATTCAACAAGGCTGTCTCTACCCAGGGTGTTCCGCACTTCCTCAGTTCTGGCAATGACCCACTGCTCCGGTATCACCGATGGCGAGCCAACTTGCGGATTCTTGGGGTCGAGGAGATTAAGACCGTCCCGTATACACCTCTATCGCATCCCTTCGTTGAGCGACTGATCGGAACCATTCGTCGTGAATATCTTGATCACATCCTCTTTTGGAATGCTCAGGACCTTGAACGAGTACTCGTGGACTTCAGGCAATACTACAACCGGGATCGGGTTCATCAATCGCCAGGCGGAGATAACCCGAAGGAAGTCAGCGTTGATTCTCAACCTCGACGTGCAAAACTCAGCAACTATTCATGGGTACCACACTGCAACGGACTTTTTCAGACCCCAATTGCTGCATGAACAGGAATTCGCCACACACAGGTACCGTATCGAGGGTTTTCAATACTCTATAACCAATTGTTTTTTGTAGGATATTTGGCGGAGAGGGAGGGATTCGAACCCTCGATACGGGGTTACCGTATACACACTTTCCAGGCGTGCTCCTTCAACCGCTCGGACACCTCTCCCGGGAAATCAGGCGCGCAAGGGTAAACCAGATGCCCGGGTGATTCAAATCACTGCAGCAAGGCGGCGTTAAACACCAGACAAGTCACACAGGCCAGCGGCATGCATGAAAACCGACAGCCCGCCTGGAATCACTCCTGTTAACCGGACAACTTCTCAATACCCAACAGCTTGAGGATGTACTTCTCATAAATGGGTTCCGAGGAGCCTTTCTTCATTTTGCGTATGAAGTATTTCTCGAAAGCAATTTTGGCCAGATGTACCCATTTCCCTTTCTTGAACCAGGCAGTGTTGCGTGGCGGAATCTGTGGCAGTGCCACAAAGGCGGCGCCGGTATCGCCCATATCAGCGAGGCAGATAGCATTCCAGGTTGCACCGGTCGTCGGTTCCTTGCCGGCAAGCTCGTCACGAATGTTATGCACAATCGATGTGACCATGGATTCGATCATATAACCGGTCTTGGGTGTACCCGTGGGTACCGGTGTGACTTCAACCGGGGGAATGGCAATACACACACCTGCGGAATAGATATTCCTGTAAGTCGGATTGCGGTGATATTCATCAATGATGACAAAGCCCCGGGGATTACACAGGCCCTCAACATTGGCGACTGCATCCACCCCCTTGAAGGCAGGCAGCATCATAGCATAACTGAAGTCGATCTCGTGCTGCTTCTTTATATCACCATCCTCATTGAGTTCATCAACCAGCATCCTGCCCTCTTCTACACTGGTGGTTCTGGCATTGGTAATCCACTGGATATGATGGGCACGTAATTCACTTTCCATCATGCCCCTGGAGTCACCAACGCCTGCAAGCCCAAGATGGCCGATATAGGGTTCACTGGTGACAAATGTCATGGGAAATTTATTACGCATCTTGCGTTTGCGCAGGTCTGCATCCACGATGAACGCAAACTCGTAGGCAGGGCCGAAGCAGCTTGCGAACGGCATCGCGCCGATCACTATGGGGCCCGGGTTTTTCAGGAGCTCCTGGTATTGGGCCCAGGCCTGTTCCGCATGGTCTACCGTGCAAACAGAGAGTGTATGACCCTCGGGGCCGGAACCTTCAACCTCCTCAAAAGCCAGCCGGGGACCCGTTGCAATGACCAGGTAGTCGTAATCAACGATATTCCCATTGTCCAGTTCAATCTTGCTGTTTTCTGCATCCAGCCTGCTTGCTGTGGCGCAGATGAAATTGATGCCTTTCTTCTTCAGGTAACCCTCAATTGGAAAGGTGATTGCTTTACGCTCACGCCAGCCAACGGCCAGCCACGGGTTAGACGGGACAAACTGGAAGTAATCATTGGAATTGATCAGCGTGACCTCATGTCCCTTCCCGAGTTCTTCTTTCATTTCATAAGCACAGGGCATGCCGCCAGTGCCCGCACCGAGAATAACCACGTGTGCCATGTTTGACTCCTGTTACATCTGTTGGATCGAGACTGGCAACCTGCTTACAGTGTACTACCTTTCATACCCCTGAGATAAGCAGATCGCCTTGATGGTTTTGATGCAGGAGCGAATTCATTCGCGATAAATGACTGAAATATAAAACCCATCGCGACTGAAGCCTGGCCCCGCGGAGGCGGGGGTCGCTCATACGGCTGCTGTTTATAATTATGCGGGGCAGCAGTGGCTTAAAGCCCCTTTATGTGTTGATTTGGCGGAGAGGAAGGGATTTGAATCCTTGCAGGGCGTGAGCCATCAACCGATTTCGAATCGAAATTATAGTACAGCAACTTTCTTTTAATCAAACAGTTGCGCCATTCTCCCCTTTTGGCTCCTACCCTGAAATACCTCCACTTACGGATGTTCTGCATTCAACTTTATTACATTTTCTCTACGCTGCGGCATCGCTGCCCCCCTACAAACTCCCTCTCCCTCCGGAAGAGGGCTGGGGAGAGAGGATAAAAATTAGCATCTGGACCAAACCACGCAGCCAACAGCATCAACTCGGGCAATCTGAAACTCACGCAGCATCAGCATGAATCTCAAACTCAGTCGCTTTCACGATTGGCTTCACCGAGTTATTCTCCCTCCTAAGCTCAACAAAACCGTAGTGCTCCATAGTTTTCAGCGTCCTGGACAAATTACTCGGCTGACGACCAGCCGCATCAGCAAGCTCTGTTAGAGACTCCGGTTGCATCTCGGCAATCATTTTCAGCAACGCACGATTATTGTCACTCAGCACTTCCGCCATTGATTTCATCGACGGGAACCAGATCTTTGGCTCATTTCTCTTGGGCTTATGCTCGCCTCGGGCAATAGCAAGCACCCGTTGCCTGATTTTGTCCTGAGACCTTGCGTGTTGGACCCGGCTTATAGAAGCGACAGGATTTCGGGCCATAACAAAATGTCTCGAAACGATATTGACGCTGTTCCGGGTTCCAGTGATCAACGGTGATAATTACTGGCATCCTGCAACCCCATATACAGCTGGAACACCTGGATTCATATGTTCTCGCTGAAAGTCTGCGGTGGCTCAGTATCTTCTTGATGACCACCGGGTCCTCGATGCAGGCAGGTTTTGCAGGAGGAAGAGCATGGTGCGGGGTGTGTATGCTGCGCCAATACCGGCAGAAAGCCCGGATGGAATGCCTGAATAAAAGCCTTTGAATTACCTTTACCCTGACCACTTGACCTCAGGACCCTGCAAACGCACACCATTCCATAAAACACGAGATGAAGTACACTTACCCGCCATGATAACAAGGACAAGTCTTATGAACTGGCTGCTGGTCGTTCTGGTTGTGGCCAATCTCCTGACATTCCTGTGGTTCAGCCAGCATCAGGAGCCGGGGCATGCAACTGAAAGGGCGCAGACTGATGCAGTAACCCCCGAGGGCGCCAGAACAATATGGCTGCTGAGTGAACGCGACAGCATGCCGGAGGTGACGGCAGGTACGGCGCCTGCAGAGCAGTCACAGGAAGACATTGCGGCGCCTGGACAGGAAGCCGGTTTAGCGCAACTGGACCCGGTGGCTGTAACGGCTGAACAGGACACGCCAGAGCAGCCTGACGAAGCACCGGGAACCGATGCGGTGGCATTCCAGGGCGCAGATGCTGCGATGGCAGATCAGCCACCACAACCAGTGGATGTATGCCAGACCGTTGGTCCCTTCAAAGGCCGCACAGCAAGTGATCCTGTTGTCACCTGGCTGAAGGAACGTGGCAGAGAGGGGTCTGTAAGATCTGGCAAGGTGGATGTAAGGATAGGGTACTGGGTGTATCTGAAGTCGATGCCAGCGACAGAGGCCGGGCGTATCATGCAGGAACTGAAAAACAAAGGCGTGGAGGATTACAATCAAACCGCCCGGAATGAAATATCGCTGGGTATATACGTCAAACAGCAGACCGCTGAACGACGTCAAAAAAGCATCAAGGCACTTGGTTATACACCGCTGGTGAAACCACTCTACCGGAACCGGATACGGTACTGGGTTGATGTGAGAGAGACAGAGGCCGATATGCTTTCCGCTGAGGAATGGGGTTTACATCTGGCCAACAATCCCGACAGCCGGCGTGAGTCGATGGCGTGCCCTTGATTCACATTACAATTGGATAAATCAGCAAAAAACCAACGGGGTCAGGTCTTGCATTATCGCATGGTTGCAAGACCGCAATGCAGCAACCAGCCTTGATCAAGGTCCGGCCGAAACTGACGGCAAAAATACCGTTCAGGTTATGAATCAGCTACGTTGCAATGTGGTACAGCCTCCAGTTAAACGCAGATCCAGCTCGTAACCTTTGATAAATGGCGGAGAGGAAGGGATTATTCGGGCCAGCGGCCCTCACCCCTCAGGGGCCGCCGCCGCTTTACGGCGACGTTGTCTCGTGCCTGCGGCACTCGGCTCGAACCGGAGGGTTTGAACCAAGGCCTTCACACACCACAAACCAGAAAGACCCCTGGCGGGGTCTTTCTGGTTTGGCGGAGAGGAAGGGATTCGAACCCTTGTGGGGCGTTAAAGCCCCCAACCGATTTCGAGTCGGTTCTACAATTTTCTATTCAATAACTTATATTCATAGTTACAGATTTATTACACCTTTTTGTTTCCGAATTAATGTCGGTTAGGGTGTAACCGTTCTACTGTGGTGACAGTGTAACCGCACACTCGCACCTTATCCATAAAGCAAAGCCACCTATACAACCGGCAGTTGGTTATCAGTAAAGTTTTACTGAAACATGAGCAGGGCTAATAAAGTTTGTGTTCTAGCGTCCGATTAATGAAGTAATGAACTATGAACCAGGACGGGAGGCGAAATAATGGGTATTGAAACCATCACATGGTGCATTGTTGCATCCGTCATCTGGTTAGGTATTTACCAGGTAATCACGTTTATTAACGGTGCTCCCCTATTCTAGTGTGGTGTAACGAATAACGTGTACGTATCAGCGAGACGAGAAGCCGTTAGCTGCAAGGCGCGTCTCGCAGGGAATGGCGTGCCCTTTACAAGAGA
>JBDLJX010000077.1:0-12352 GCA_039714155.1 Pseudomonadota bacterium
CACGGAATCACACGGAAAAACACGGAAGAATAAATGCCCTGGTGGACATATTTCCGTGTCCTTCCGTGTGTTTCCGTGGCAAGGTACTCAAGTAAGTGCCATTCTGCACTGACACAATTTCCTGACTGCGCAAAGGGCCAAGCAATGACAAATACCACGCTAACCGGGAATTGCCTGTGTGGATCCGTGCAATACGAAATCAGCGGTGAGGCACAGCGCTTTTATCACTGCCATTGCCAGCGTTGCCGCAAGACAACGGGTACGGGCCATGCCAGTAACCTGCTGGTGACGCCGGCAAGCAGTCTGACCTGGCTGGCAGGCGAGGACCTGTTGCGGCGTTACAAGGTGCCGGAGGCGGAGCGGTTTTATAACTGCTTTTGTTCGCAATGCGGCAGCCCGATGCCGCGGTTGGTGCCGCAACTGGGCGGTGTGATTATTCCTGCCGGTACACTGAATGGTGAACCGCCGATACAGCCGGGTTCACGAATCTTCTGGGATTCACGGGCGGAGTGGTCATGTGCCGGTGATGCGTTGCCTGTGTATGCCCGGTATCCGCCAACGTAACTATCACATGTAGCCATACCAATGGTGATCACTGAACTGACCGGGAAGGTCTTCCGGGTTGTCTGCAGGATCAGCAAATGGGTGCTGGGCATCGTTGTCATTCTGATGTTTGGTGCGCTGACGCTAACCTTTTATCAGCAGTGGCAGGTCAAGAACAGCGTCGAGAATGGCATGACCCGGGTAGAGGTGGTCAAGGAACTCGGTGAACCGCGCCTGGAGCTGGAAGAACTGGGGTTCTGCAAGGATGACGCCTGGCTGGGGGATTGTGTGGCGGCGCGGCAGTCCGGGGCGGTGTGCTACCTGATCTGGAAATACGGCATCGATACCTATTTCGTGATCGGTCTCGACAAGGACGACAGGGTGGTGTTCCACGATATGGAGGATGCCTGAGCTTGACACTGGCTGTGGGTAGGCCATGCTTGGGCTGGTACGAAACAATAACTGACAGGGCAGGGCCTGCATGCAGCATTTCACCTGCACCAGCTTTTTCCTATTTGTGTTCCTGGCGGCTCCTGTGGTCTGGGCGCACGACGAGCCATTGCCCGGCAGTGGCCCACGCTCTGAACAGGGCCAGCAGCACAGCCAGCGCCCGCTTTCCCATCCCGGGCGTAAGTTTCTGTATACCGAGAAGGGCCGGTTGACGGGTGGTGGTCCGGCGCCGCCGGGTGGCGGCCCGTTTCCCGCCTACAACATCGAATTCCTGTCCCAGCTCATCCTCGGCGACATGGGTGCCGGGGGGAATGTGAAGGGCAACGATATCTGGGGCTGGACCGATCCGCTGGATGGCCGGGAGTATGCGCTGGTCGGGCGCAGTGACGGTACTGCATTTGTTGACGTAACCGACCCGGTGAACCCGTTATACCTGGGCTTCCTGGATTCCCATACCGGCAACACCGCCTGGCGCGATATCAAGGTGTATGCCGATCATGCCTACATTGTCTCGGATAACAATGGCAGCCACGGTATGCAGGTGTTTGATCTTACGCAATTGCGCTCCGTGGTTTCACCGCCGGTGAGCTTTACCGAAACCGTGCACTACGCGGGATTTGCGGAGGGGCACAACATTACGATCAACGAGGCCACCGGTTTTGCCTATGTCGTCGGCTCCGAGACCTTCAGCGGTGGCCTGCACTTCATCGATATCACGACGCCGACCAATCCTGTCCCGGCCGGCGGATTCAGTGCCGATGGCTATACCCACGATACGCAGGTCGTGACCTACGCCGGGCCAGATACGGCCTACAGTGGCCGCGAGATTGCCTTCAATTGCAACGAAGACACCCTGACGATTGTCGATGTCACAGACAGGAACACGCCGGCGCAGCTGTCACGCACCGGCTACCCACAGGATGCCTACACGCACCAGGGCTGGCTGACCGGGGACCACGCGTTTTTCCTCTCCAATGATGAACTGGACGAACACAATAATTCGTCAATTAATTTTACCCGTACCCACCTCTGGGATGTCGCGGACCTGGATGCGCCCGTCTATCTCGGCTTTTACGAGGCCTCCGTGGCGTCCATCGATCACAATCTCTATGTACACAATGGCCTGGTCTACGAGGCCAACTACACCACCGGGTTGCGGGTACTCGATCATTCGGACATTGCCAACGGTAATCTGACTGAAGTCGCTTATATCGATACTCACCCAGGCAAGGATTCACTGACCGCATTTGATGGTGCCTGGAGCAGTTACCCGTTTTTTGCCAGTGGCAGCATCATTATCGGTGATCGTGACGAGGGACTGATCGTGGTGCGCCTGTTGCAGTCGGATCTTGCCGTCTCCGGCATGGACGCCCCTGACCCGGTGGTAGAGGGTTTTCAGCTCACCTATATCATAAATATCACCAATAACGGGCCGGATACGGCTTCGAACGTGACGCTGACTGACGTGCTGCCTGCCGGTGTGACCTTTGGTCTTGCCACGCCCTCGCAAGGCAATTGCAGCGAGGCTGCTGGCACCGTGACCTGTGATGTTGGTGCGCTCGCCGATGGCGCCAGTGCGACGGTGAACCTGACCGTCACGGCGGACACACCCGGCAACCCGGGCAACACCGCAACAGTGAGCGCGGATGAAATTGACAGCAATACTGCTGACAACACCGTGATGTTCAGTACCACGGTGTTGCCGGACCAGGATGCTGACGGCCTGGACGACGCTTTCGAGGCGGCGATTGGTACCAACCCGCTGCTGCCGGATACCGACGAGGATGGTGTCACGGACTATGACGAGGTGGCCTTCGATGGTGATGCGGGTGCCTATACGCCGGGACAGGACATGAATCCCCGGTCGTCTGATACAGACATCGATCTGCTGGGGGATGCGACCGACCCGTTGCCACTGCTCTTTAATTATGCTGATGGCGATCTGGCGCCGCGGGGCGACCTGGACGGGGTGATTAATGTCGCGGATGTGTTGATTGCCACCCGCATCGTCATGGGTACGATCCAGCCGACCGACGAGGAGCGTGCACACGGTGATCTTTATCCGTCAGGTGTACTGGATGGCATTATCAACCTGTCGGATCTGATCCTGATCCAGCAGTTGGCCTTGCAAGCAGGTCCATAGGCGTCATGCGGGGTCGTCCCGGGGATGCATGGTAACTGCCGCACCTGCCTGTGAGATATCCTTTGTGTCTATACTCAGAGGCAGACAACAATAAAGGACCTTTTTATGCACCCGAACTATCCGATTGTCGTAATCATTGGCTGTCTGCTCGGTGTCGGCCTTGCGGCCGCTGAGGCAGCGCGTGAAGACAACAGCTGGTGGTGGGATGACGCCTGGTGGAACGAAAGCCGGATCGAGGTGCCGGACAATTACCCTGTCGAAACCTCGTGGAGCAGCTATCAAAGTGGTGACGTGGATGTGCCGGCGCTGGTGGCGCGGCCCAAAGAGGCGGGCAAGTTTCCGGCGGTACTGTTCGTGCACGGCCGCCGCGGGCTGGGCGAGCTGGTGCAGCGCCATGCCAGGCGGGTCGCGGCGCGCGGTTTCGTGGTGCTGGCGCCGGATATCTACAGGGCGCATTTTCTCGGCACCCATCCCATCGAGCACGATTATGAACTGGAGAAAGATGTTAACGCTGCAGTCGATGTATTGCTGGCTCGCGATGATATCAGCACGGACAAGGCCTGTTTGTACTCGCATACCCGCGGCGGTTATTACACCCTGAAGGTGGCGACCACCTTCAAGCGGCAGGAAAAGGACATCGCCTGTTACGTTTCCTATTATCCGCACCTGCAGGACCCGAATGCGCCCGAACCACTACAGGTTTACGGCTATGCCCCCGAGATCGAACAACTCACGCTGCCGATGCTGGTATTTATCGGCGATGAGGAACAGTACCAGCGTCGCCGGGTGATCGAGACGTCGATTGGCATAATGCAGGGCAAGGGCAGGGATGCACGCTTGATTATTTATCCCGGGGTGGGGCGTGGTTTTGATTTCCGGGATGAGAATGTACGTACCTTTGCCGATGACCTGGCCTCGAAAGATGCCGTGCAGCGGGCGGCGAAATTCATGCGCAAGCATTTGGAAAAGCCGGCAGTGAGTGCAAGCCCGGGGGAGCCGTTGACCGGTGAGGCGCTTTATAACAGCGACAAGGCACCGGAGTCGATGCTCTACGACCTGCCACAGGAAGTGGTGCCGGGGGTGTGGTCCGCAATCGGAGCGACTGCGCCGGGGACGTATGCGAATTCCGGGCACAACAACAACCTGTCGTTTGTAATTACCGACGAGGGCGTGCTGGTGGTCAACGCCAGTGACAATTACCTGCTGGCAAAGGCCCTGCACGACGAGATCAGGAAGATCACCGACCAGCCGGTAAAATACGTAGTGCTGGAAAACGGCCAGGGTCATGCCATGCTGGGTTCAGGTTACTGGCAGGAGCAGGGTGTGCCGGTGATTGCACATGTCAATGCGGCGCGCGAGATTGAAGAAAATGCGTTTGATATCCTGGACCGTATGCAGGTGCGTGCCAAGGAGAAGGCGGAAGGTACCAGGGTGGTGCTGCCGGACGAGACCTTTGCAGATAAAAAGGTGATCGAGCTGGGCGGTGAGCGGATTGAACTGTTGAACCTGGGGCCGGCGCACAGTCCGGGCGATATCATCGTCTGGTTGCCCGGGAAGAAGCTGGTGATTTCCGGGGACATGGCCTTCCACCAGCGCATGTTGCCGTTGTTCGAGCACACGGATTCTGCCGCCTGGATCGAGACCTGGGACAAGTTTGAAGCATTAGGGGCAGAGGTTGTGATTCCGGGGCATGGCGGGCCGACCGACATGGCGACGGTGAGAAAGTACACGCGGGATTACCTGGTGTACCTGCGCGAGAAGGTGGGGGAGGTGATCGAGAACGGTGGTGCGCTGCAGGAAGCCTACGAGATCGATCAGTCGCCGTACATGCATTTGCCAACCGCGGAGTTTCTGGCCAGGCGCAATGCGGGGCAGGTATTCCAGAGTATGGAGTTTGATTTTTAGCCCGGCGCACCCGGCAAAATATGCGTAATGACAATGAATGACGAGGAACGTGACAGGAAGATACTCGAGTGGCAGAAGAAGGCGCGGCTGGCGGCGAAACAGCGCAAGGGCCGCAATCTCTATGTCATTACACTGGATCCGGACGTCCTGTGGACCAGGGAGTTTCGTCACGAGAATCCCGGTTATATCGAAGGTTTGCCGTGCGTGTATGTCGGTATGACCATCCATGAGCCGGGCGACCGCTTTGAACAGCACCGATCGGGTTACCGCAGCAGCAAATATCCGCGCAAGTACGGCATCGAGCTGGCGCAGGAGCTGATCGAGGGCTTTGACGGTGAAGGCCTGGATGATGAGGAGCAGGAAGCGGCGCTGGCCGGGTGGTTGCGTGATCAGGGCTTTGCCGTTTGGCAGAATTGATGCGTGGGCAAGTGGGGTGTTGGGTTAACTCAATCATTGCAAAAATTCTTACTGTAGGAGCGGCTTCAGCCGCGATTGGATGCATTATTAATTACATCATCGCGGCTGAAGCCGCTCCTACAGGACTGAGCCAGAACGTCACCAGCGGTGTATTCCAGAATCAATATGAAACTGTCATTTTATGCTGTAAATCATGTGACGAAACCAGCTTTTAGGCCAGGATTTATGCAACTATGGGGTTAACTACTTTGCTCAAATCTGCAGCTTTGAAATCGTAAATGCGACCTCAAAGGGACATGTCTTGCAGCTTGGGCTGAACGCACGTGAAGCCCAACATATCGGTATATCTTTCTGTCAGGGGAAACTTTTCTGCAGGTAGCGGATGATCTCGTCAGATTCATACATCCACTCAACGTTGCCTTTCGCATCGGTGATCTGCAGGCAGGGGACCTTGATCTGACCGCCGCCTTCCAATAGCTCGGTACGGCTGGGTATATGCTTCAGGGCGTCGCGCTTTTCAATATTGAGTGACAGCCGTTTGATGGCGCGGCGTGTCTTGATACAGAACGGGCAGGTCAGGAACTGGTACATGACGAGATCCTTTGTCTTTTCGTCAATGCGTTGCTGGTCCCCGGTCTGGCGTTTGATGCCTTTGGGTGTCGTCAGCCAGTCCATAAACAGCAGGACAGGGCCGACAATGGCATGGATGATTTTGAAGAAGTATCTGATTACCAGTTTCATTTTTGTCTACCGTAAGTTTTAATATTCGGGGTAAAGCGTAGCGTGCCCAGCATTGCTTGCTCCGGATTTCTGTCAAATGGCGTTGGCAGGATTATAAATTGCCAGTCGGTCTCTGGAAAGCCCTGTTCCCGGATGGCTGTTAGCTGTGCGCTTTATACGGCCATCACCCGGTTCCGTGACCGGCACTGGTTTTCTGCTGGTAATCCGGTGGGTAATGCCAGTAACATGCGGCCTTAATTCTAACAACAGGTCATCAGCTTGAAAATCACCGTTATCAGCGGCAGTCATCGTCACGAGGCACAGAGTCTCAAGGTTGCAAAATATATTCAGCAGCAACTGGGTAATGGCATTTGCGAGGAGACCGGCCTGGTCAACCTTGCCGGCAATCCCCTGCCGTTGTGGGACACGGGTACCTGGGAGGGTGATGAGAAATGGCCGCCATTGCTCGATCCCATCCGTGCCGAACTGGTCGAAAGTGATGCCTTCGTGGTGGTGTCACCCGAATGGCACGGCCAGGTGCCGGCCGGGTTGAAGAACTTCTTCCTGCTGTTCGGCAAGAATGAGCTGGGCCACAAGCCGGCCATGATTGTAACGGTATCCTCTGCAGACGGTGGCGCCTACCCGGTCGCTGAATTGCGCATGAGCAGCTATAAAAACAGCCGGCTGTGTTATATCCCGGAGCATGTCATCATCCGCCATGTCGAGCAGGTGCTGAACGAGGATGACAAGGACAACGATGCCGATACGGACAGCTATTTTCGGGAGCGCATCGACTGGGCGTTGCAGATACTCAGGGAATACGCTGTCGGCCTCAAGCACGTGCGTGACAGCGGTGTGACGCAGACGGACAAGTTCCCGAATGGCATGTAGGCCCGCAGCCATTCGGTGACGTCAGGCGCTTCCAGTCATGAAACGATCTTTCCCCTTGATTGCGCTTGCACTTGGCATGCTGCTGACCCTGGTGCTGATGCGCTTTGGTGATGCCGGACTGCCGTTGTTAACGGCATTATTGATCAGCGAATTCGGTTTTCTGCTGACGGCAATTGCAGCCGGTATCAGTGTCCGCGATCTGCTCAAGGACGGACTGCATGCCGTGTGTATTCTTCTGTTAATTGGCAATGCTCTGCTCGCTGCCAATTTCCTGCGCATGGGTCTCGCTTTCTGGCCAGGCGCCGGCAGTGGGTAAATCTCTGCCTGGCTCATTTCCACTCGATGTAAATGAAAGAATGACAGTCCCGCAGCGAATCGAAGCACGCTATGCATATTGAATTCTATGGCGCGACCAGCGGGATCACAGGCTCCTGCCATATCCTGCGGGCCAATGATCAGCTGGTATTACTGGATTGCGGACTGATCCAGGGACGCCGCGAGGTTGAGGCCAGGAATCGCGAACCGTTTCCCTTCTCACCGGGGGAAATCAGTGCGGTTGTGCTCAGTCACGGTCATATCGACCACTCGGGCCGTATTCCACTGCTGGTCAAGCAGGGTTATCGCGGTCCGATTTATGCGCAGAATGCAACCTGCGATCTGTGTGAAATCCTGCTGCAGGATTCCGCATCCCTGCAGGAACGTGACGCCCAGTACGAGAACAAGTGGCGCAAGCGCAAGGGCAAGCCGTTGATCGAGCCGCTGTACACGGTTGTGGATGCGCAGCAGGCGCTCGGGAACATCGTTGGCATGCATTACCGGGAACGGCGCGAGATTTTGCCAGGCATCAGTATCTGTTTTCAGGATGCCGGTCATATTCTCGGTTCGGGTAGCGTGGAAGTCTGGCTTGATGAAGATGGCAGCCAGCAGAAGATTGTCTTCAGTGGCGACCTTGGCCAGTATGACACGCCCATTCTGAACGATCCGGCGATCATCCAGCAGGCAGACCATGTGCTGGTCGAAAGTACCTACGGCAATCGACGTCACCGCAACCGGCAGAGGACCATCGATGAAATCGGCGAGATCATCAGTGCCGCACGTCACGATCGCGGCAACCTGCTGATACCGGCATTCTCGATTGGCCGCAGTCAGGAAATTCTCTACTACATGGGCAAGTACTTTGATGACTGGCAGCTGGACCGCTGGCAGGTGTTTCTGGACAGCCCGATGGCAATCAAGGCTAGCAAGGTCTACTGGGACTACCCGCACCTGTATGACGAGGAAGCGACACGCCTGCGGCGCGAGGGCAACGCGATGCCACACCTCGGCAACCTGAATCTCACTTCAAGTGTTGAGGAATCAATGGCGATCAATAACATCAAAAGCGGCGCCATCATTATTGCCGGCAGCGGTATGTGCAATGGTGGCCGTATTATTCACCACCTCAGGCACAACATTTCACGCCAGGGGGCGCATGTCATGATTGTCGGTTACCAGGCGTATGGTACGTTGGGCCGCAAGCTGGTGGATGGTGCGTCACGGGTGAGGATCTACGGTGAGGAATACCCGGTACGTGCCCGGGTCCACACGGTTGGCGGCCTGTCGGCACATGGTGATGTCGATGACCTTATACACTGGCTCGGGAATTTCAACAGTGACCCTGCCGTCCACGTAGTACATGGTGAAACGGAAGCCAAGCAGGACTTTCGTGTGCGGATCGAAAAGCAGCTCGGGCTGCGTGCCGATGTACCGCAGGAAGGGGACGTACTGGAATTGTAACGGCGCTGATTTTTATCCTGAGTAAGGTGTGACAGCCCCCGTTATTGCTGGCGGGTTTCCGTACGGCACGCTACAAAAAACTCCCGGTCCTTGTGTGCCTGCAGGCACTGGCCACTGGTCGGTGTCATGAGATTGGGGTTGTGGCTGGCATGGCGTTCGTCCCGTTCCTGTTCCAGCAGTTGCCAGGTCGCCAGGCAGGCCTCGTCGTCACTGCATGTGTTATCTGCACCACAGACCTTGCGCGTCAAGCGTTCACAAGGGGAGGTGCCGACGATCAGATTGTCTTCCCACTCCTCAACCCGTGGTGGCGGCAGTTGCTGGCGGAATTCAAGGACCGAGGGGTTGGGCACGGCGATGCCCTGGCGAATAATCAGGGTTGAGCCGTCCTCCAGTTTGTGGGTGCCGTCCCAGAGCGGCCGTTCGACGCCGCCCTGGCGGACCGTGGCGCGGTTGTTGTCATCAATCGTTACATCTCCCCGACCACCGGACAGGCGGGAATTCCAGTCTGCAGCAAGCAACGGGCTTGTCAGGACCAGCAGCAGTGCGATTCGGATCAAATAGTGCATGGCAGCATTATTCCTGATTGATCGTCGGCCCGAGTATGAATTCCAGTGTCTCGATATCATGTTCCTCAAGGATAGACAGGACATCCTCCCAATCACAGTCCGGGTTCTGTTCTTCAGCTGCGGCAATCAGCCCGGTTACGAGGCGATAGGCCTCTTGTGGCTCGAAGTCCTCGGGTATGCGTACCAGGCGAATCGCCTCGGTGGTACGGGCAGGCAGGATCATCAGGGTGTCAGTCATGCTTGGCTCCATTTCCGGTTTGGATGGCCTGTTTTCAGTTGGCAGGCATTGGCCGTATCATTGCCAGTGCTCTCTCCATGTGATAATTACTCGCAATTATCACATGGAGAGAGCACTAGCTTACAGGGAAGCGGATGGCGGTAAACTGATGTACATCAAGGAAGACCGAGAGTCACGGCCCAACCGGAATACCGATAACCATGCCTGATCAACCACTGTCACGACGACGCTTTCTGCAACTGGGTGCCGCCAGCGTTGCCAGCCTGGCATTGCTCGACGGCTGTGAGCGAGGTGTCCGTCCGGACCGCATCGGCCTGGCACTTGGTGGTGGCGGGGCACGCGGGCTGGCGCATGTGCTGGTATTCGAGGCGCTGGAGGAACTGGGGATCCGGCCTTACCGGATTTCCGGCACCAGTATCGGTGCCGTCATGGGTGTCCTGTATGCCGCCGGTCTTCCCAGCGCGGATATCCGTGCAATGATCGACGAGCTGACGGTCAGTCGGGACGAGTCCTGGCTCGAGTCGCTGTTTAACGAGCGCATCATGAAGTGGCTGGAATTCTTCGATCTGGGTGACAACGATGGCGGCCTGGTGAGTACCCGCGGGTTTGTTGATTACCTGCTGGAGACGCTGGGCAAGACACGCTTCAGTGAGCTCGAAATTCCACTGAAGATTATCGCCACTGACTTCTGGGCGCGTCAACAGGTGGTGTTTCGCCGCGGCGAACTCGGGCCGGCGATCGCCGCCAGCATGGCGATCCCCGGCGTGTTTGCGCCGGTCGAACATGATGGCCGGGTGCTGGTCGATGGCGGACTGGTCAACCCGGTGCCGTATGACGTCATCATGGATGCCTGTGATCTCACCATTGCCGTCGACGTGCTGGGCCGGCGCACGCCGCAAACCGGGGCAATGCCGACGTATTTCGAGACGACTTTCAACTCGTTGCAGATCATGGCGGCGACCATTACCCGGGCACAGCTCGATGCGCGGCCGCCGGACATCTATCTGGCGCCGGATATCCGCAACATCAAAGTGCTCGATTTTTACCGCTTCGAGGAGATCTTCCAGCAGACCCGGCCCGCCAAGGCGGCACTCAAGCGGGAGCTGCAGCGGCGGCTTCGCTGACGGCAGTCCGGGCGGATCATTTGTTTGCAGAAAATGCGTATACCAGGCCGCGACATACAGGCCTGTCTCGACTAGTATCCTGTGTATACACTCTTAATAACTGTTGCAAGGAAGGTTTTAACATGAAACATACTGTTACCACCCTGATTTCTGTTGTGCTTGTGTTGCCTTTCGGCATACCTGCTGTCTATGCCGGCCTGTCCGACTACGTCGATGACGTGACGAAATCGATGAGTGGGTCGGGTGGTTCAGAAGCAGCGGCTGCACTCAGTAATGACGAGATGATTGCGGGTCTCAAGGAAGCGCTCGACAAGGGAACACAGTTTGCTGTCGACAAGCTGGGCAAGGACGGTGGCTTCCTGAATAACAAGAAGGTGCGTATTCCGATGCCGGATAGCCTGTCGTGGGTGGAAAAGTCACTGCGCACGGTTGGCCAGGACGAGCTTGCCGATGAATTTGTCGCGACCATGAACCATGCCGCCGAGCAGGCCGTACCCGAGGCGGCAGAGGTTTTCGGTGATGCTATCCAGAAAATGAGTGTCGAGGATGCCACGGATATCCTGAATGGCCCGGATGATGCGGCCACGCAGTATTTCCGCACCAATACCGAGGCGGAACTGACTGACAGGATGCGTCCAATTGTTGAACAGGCCACTGCCAACACCGGTGTGACGTCTGCATATAAAAACATGACGGCGCAGGCGGGTGGTATGACCAGCCTGTTGTCGACCGATGTGACGGATTTGGACGGCTATGTAACTGGCAAGACGCTTGACGGGCTGTTCCTGATGATCGCGAAAGAGGAGAAACGGATCCGGGAGAACCCGATCGGACGTGGTTCCGAATTAATGCAGAAAGTTTTCGGGGCCTATACAAAGTAGCCGGGCCGTAACCGGGCCAGTCTATGCGGGATGCCGATGTTGAATTGCTCGACGCCGGGTGTATTCACAAGTTTCATATACGGCAGGACGAAAACCGGCTGCCTTGTGTCGACGTACTGACTGGCCTGAAGTCTGACGCGGCGTTTCGTGCGTTTTTCAATCAGCTGCTGGCAGACGCACCTTTCGATGCGTTCTTCTGGGAGATGCCGCCGCTAACCACGGCGAGTATCGAGCAGCCGTTTGAGTGCGTACTGGTCGACAGCCCGGTACTTGCCGGCGTTACGGCCGATGCCGGTGCGTTTTCCGAATATTTTCCTCAAGCAACTGACGGGGTAGCCGGCTTTTCCAATCTGGGCAATGATGCCTGGTTGATTGCGCCGTGTCCGGTCGGGCCGCGGGATGTGTATCCGCACCTTGCCACGTTTGTACGCGGTGCGTCCGCTGCACAGCAGCAGGCGTTCTGGAAGATGACAGGGGAGGTGGTTACTGCACGGCTTTCCGACCAGCCGCTGTGGGTCAGTACCTCGGGGCTGGGTGTGTACTGGCTACACGTGCGGCTGGACTCGTACCCGAAGTACTACACCTACCATCCCTATACGCGCTAGTGTGGTGTAACGGATAACGTGTACGTATCAGCGAGACGAGAAGCCGTTAGCTGCAAGGCGCGTCTCGCAGGGAATGGCGTGCCCTTTACAAGA
>JBDLJX010000078.1:0-12096 GCA_039714155.1 Pseudomonadota bacterium
ACTGGTCTATGCCGGCAGTGCATTGGGAGCAGTGTTTGCCGGCGACCTGATCACCTTGTTTGTATTCTGGGAGCTGACGGCAATCTCCTCGGTATTTCTGATTTGGGCTGGACGCACACCGGCGTCTACGGGTGCAGGCTGGCGCTATCTGGTCATCCAGTTTATATCAGGCCTGCTGTTGCTGGCCGGCATTCTGATCCGCTACAGCGACACCGGGTCTCTGGCATTTACCTATATCGGCCTTGACGGGCTGTCGGGCTGGCTGATCTTACTGGCCTTTGGCATTAAATGTGCCTTTCCGCTGCTGCATAACTGGCTGACCGACGCCTATCCCGAGGCCACGCCGACCGGCACAGTGTTTCTCAGCGCATTTACCACCAAGATGGCGGTGTATGCACTGGCACGCGGCTTTCCGGGAACCGAAATACTCATTTACATCGGCGCCGTGATGACCTGCTTTCCGATCTTCTATGCCGTTATTGAAAATGATCTGCGGCGGGTGCTGGGTTACAGCTTGATCAACCAGCTCGGCTTCATGGTATGCGGTATCGGCATTGGTACCACCCTTGCCATAAATGGCGCGGTATCGCATGCCTTCAGCCATATAATTTACAAGGCCCTGCTATTCATGAGCATGGGCGCAGTGTTGCACATGACGGGGAAAATCAAGGGCACCGAGCTTGGCGGACTCTACAAAACCATGCCGATCACCACGGGCCTGTGCATCGTCGGTGCCTGCTCGATTTCGGCGTTCCCCCTGTTCAGCGGTTTCGTCAGCAAGTCCATGGTGCTGGCCGCCGCACTGGAGGAAGGCCATGACTGGGTCTGGCTGGCGTTGCTGCTTGCCTCGGCCGGTGTGTTTCACCATGCCGGCATCAAGATTCCGTTCTTTACCTTCTTTGCACAGGATTCCGGTATCCGCGCATCTGAACCGCCGTTGAACATGCTGCTGGCAATGGGGCTTGCGGCCATGCTGTGTGTTGCCATCGGTATCTGGCCCGGTGTGCTGTACAGTCTGTTGCCATATCCCGTGGACTATTCACCCTATACGGTCACGCATGTCATTGCGCAGTTACAATTGCTGTTCTTTTCTGCGCTGGCATTTACCTGGCTCAAATTGAGCGGTCTATACCCGCCGGAAATGCGCGCGGTCAATATGGATGCGGAGTGGTGCTACCGCTGGCTGGGACCGCGGGTCATCAGCCAGGTGACGCAGGTGCTCAGCCGCTGGCATGCACAGTCGCGTATCGGTTTTCTGCGCCACCTGGGGACACTGTTTGGCACGCTGTTCCTGTATCACGGGCCCCAGGGGATCCTGGCACGCACCTGGGCCACCGGCAGCATGGTCCTCTGGGTCGTCATCCTGCTCGGGATCTACCTGGTCGCCTATTACTACTGAGCCCGCGCATGCGATTCCCCGCGGGGCACGGGTTCTGCAGTTATCGCAGGGTGCGCCATGCGCACCATGATATTCCGCTGTAATTTCTCTGGTTGCGCACGGCGCACCCTACATTGCAATCTGCCGCTGGCGCCAGTACTTGTGCAACAAGAGCAGCTCGATGTAGCGATGCCTCTTCAGATCAGGTAACCGCGTACTTTCGGCCAATGCAGAGCAGAGCTTCAGCAATGCCGTATTCCTGAATTCCGGGCACGGCAGATTGTGAATACTCATTTTCGTTTCTGAAATCATGCATCAGTCTTGCTGATCTTTTTCCCGGTGAGCATAGCCTTAACAAGATGATCATTATGCAAACGACCAGAAACAATCACGCCGGCAATGTGCAGAAATATAAGAAGCAACATAAAATATGATGAGACTTCGTGTATTTCCTCCCAATATTCCTCTGCTTCTTCATCTTCGCCGTGTCCGTTTTCATTTTTCTCATGGTTACCAAGATCATCTCCGTCATCGTCTGCATAGGCAGGGCTAATAATGGTCAATGCAGGAGTTTCATCTGCCAGCGGCCCGAGCCCCTCCTCAATGGCATACACCTTTAGTCCACTCACCGAAACAATGAAAAGACAAAGCAACATGGCGATTACCATCCAGCCGCCCGCCGGATTATGACCAACATAGTGTTTCGGGTTTTTAGCCACCAGGTCTTTCAGGTACTGAATAACAGTCCCTGGTGAATACACGAAATTACTGAAACGGGCATAACGGGTGCCAATCAATCCCCATAACACACGAAATGCTATAAGCCCCAGCACAACATATCCGGAATAAATATGTAAACTGCTTTCCTCATCACCGCTCAGGTAGGCAACGGTGAAAGCAAGCACCAGGCTCCAGTGAAAAATCCTGATCAATGGATCCCAAACGCGTATTTCGTTACTCATCATAATGCCCTCGTTAAATTCAGTATTAAGGTTAATTATGTGTATTTCGTGCAATAAATCATCGGGCAAATGCCATAAACAGTATCGTATGGGACATATGTCCTATATCATAAGCCACTGTTTTTGAAGAGTTCATGATTGTGTACAGCTCCCTGATCAAAGAAACCATATTGATTCTTATATTTGCCATCGTAGTCGTCGCGAGTGGCGCCGACCTTGTGGCCGATCTCTCCCATGGTGCGGATACTGAACATATCGTTAAAGAAACGATCGTCGTCAGTATTTCGACTATTGCGATTGCCTGGCTTCTGTGGGGACTGCATCAGCAACGGCTTGAGATCAGGTCTCTACAGCATGTGCTTGAAACAGCCAACAGCCCTCAAGCGCCTCCAAAAAAATATGTTCTTGAAGCACGCAAGAAACTGGGTAACGTTGTCACCCAGCAATTTTCGGAGTGGATGCTAACTGGCAGTGAGATAGAGGTTGGCTGGTTGCTATTAAAAGGCCTCAGCCTGAATGAGATTGCAATTGTAAGAAGCACTCAGGAAAAGACCGTCCGACAACAGGCCTCATCAATCTATAAAAAAGCGGGTGTCAGTGGTCGACATGCGTTTTCGGCATGGTTTATAGAGGATATTCTTTGAATTTTGTTACCCGGGCCCGCACGATTGTCGTCCCTGACAGGACTTCAGGAGGAAACTAAACCAGGCAGAAGGATGATAATATGCTATATATGAAAGGTATTTCATCAATCTTCGCGTTGCTGGTCCTGCTTGTTGGCACGGGTCGAGGGGCGGCAAATGATGAACTTCTTCAACAAGGCCGGTATATCTTCTTTGCGGCTGGCTGCATCTCCTGTCACACCGTCGATCTGCCGCTGGCGGGAGGGCGGGCAATCGATAGCCCGTTCGGCACCTTCTACAGTCCGAACATTACACCGCATCGAGACTATGGTATCGGTAACTGGAGGCAGGAAGATCTGATTCGTGCAATACGCGAAGGCATCAGCCCGGAGGGCGAGCATTATTACCCGGCCTTTCCGTATCCTTCCTTTACCAGGATGACGCGCAGGGACATTATGGCGTTGTACACCTATCTGATGGCGCAACCCGCGTTCCCCAGAAAAAACCGTCCTCATGAGCTGGTCTGGTTTTTGTACAACCGCTCCCTGATCGCACACTGGAAGCAGGGCCGGTTTACCCCAGGGGTATTACAGTTCGATCCGAATGAATCAAGGGAATGGAACCGTGGCCAGTATCTTGCCATGGCACTGGGACACTGCAGCGAGTGCCACACTCCACGTGGCATGCTGGGTGGCCCGTTGATGGATCAGTACCTGGCAGGTACCCGCGAAGGGCCGGGCGGTATCCGGGTCCCGAATATTACTCCGGATGAGGAAACGGGTATCGGTGACTGGACCCATGAGGATCTGGAAACCTTTCTGTCCACCGGCCGTAAACCCGATGGCTGTTGCCCTGCCGGCCTGATGATGGAGGTGCTGAGGACCTGTTGCATGCGATTGACCGAATATGACCAGCATGCGCTGGCAATTTATTTGAGCTCGCTGCCGCTGATCCACAATGACCTGGATGCAACAGAGGATCCGTTTCAAGACCCTGACTATTATGAATAAGGCATGCTCAGATGGATAGAGCACCAGGAGTCTGTCGGACTTAGGAATAATCTACTGCGCTGATGGGAGAGCGGCCCATGACGACGGCATTGACCAGCACCCGTTCGATCATCAGGCGATTGAAGATCGGCTCGTTGGGCGGCCGCGGCGGGCGCTGCAGTTCATGACCCTCCTCGGGTTCAAAGGCCAGCGCCACATCCTGGATACCATTGGTAACGAGGTTCAGCCACAACAGCTGGATCGGAAACAGCGGCAGCGGCATGCCGAACAACAGTGACAGCAGCACCAGCGTGATCTCGGCGGCGCCGGTTGAGATCAGCAGAAAGATGACCTTGCGGATATTGTTGTAGACAATGCGGCCCTGTCTGATTCCCTCCACGATGGAGGCAAAATGATCATCGGTCAGAATGATATCCGCGCTTTCCCGCGCTACATCCGTACCCCGCACCCCCATGGCAATACCCACGTGTGCATGACGCAGTGCCGGCGCATCATTGACACCGTCTCCCGTTACCGCCACGAATTCCCCGTCATTGATCAGCTGGCTGATGATCTCCTTCTTCTGACGGGGTTCAACCCGTGCAAATACACGGCTGCCACGTACCAGCTCCTGCAGCTCATCCTTACCCGCCTGTGCAGCTTGCCTGAGTTGCGCGCCGGTGACCGGCGCCATGGAAGGCTCCGCGATACCCAGCTGCAGGGCCAGCGCACAGGCAGTCTGCGGATGGTCACCGGTAATCATGGCGACCTTGATACGGGCCTCGCCACACTGCTTTACTGCCTCGATGGCCTCCGGGCGCAACGGGTCGATCATGCCCACAATCCCGATAAACTCGAGGTCATTCAGGAACTCTTCCGGCTCCACCGGCGCAATCTCCATGCTGCGATGGGCAACGCCCAGTACCCGGTAGCCCGCTCTTGCCAGTTGCTCTGCCTGCTGTTCGAGGTGCCGCAGCTCGGCTGCCGGAGCATTGGACATCGCCAGCAGGCGCTCGACGCTGCCCTTGACGAACAGTTCCACCCCCCCTCGATAGCTGTTGACGCTGGCCGCGAAGGCGTTGGCTGACTCATAGGGAATCCAGCCCAGCTCCTGGCAGCGCAATCGCGCCGCGGTGTAATCCACACCGTACTTGCTGGCGAGTACCAGGAACGCCACATCGACCATGTCCCCCCGCCCGAGCCAGCCATCGCCCTCCTGCTCGAGTTCCGCCTCGTTGGCAAGCACACCAGCATGACACAACAGTTCCAGCAGCCCGGCATCCCGGCCGGATGCCCGTGGCGTGACCGCACCATGCAGGTCGATCCCTTCGCCACTCGCATCGAACCCGGCGCCATCCGGCAGCACAATCCTGCGAATGGTCATTTCATTCACGGTCAGGGTGCCGGTCTTGTCGGAGGCAATATAGGTACAGGACCCCAGTGACTCGACTGCCAGCAGGCGGCGGATGATCACATGACGGTGCGCCATGCGGCGCATGCCGATGGCAAGTGCGACGGTGATCGCGGCCGGCAGTCCCTCGGGTATGGCGGAGACTGCCAGCGCGACGCCCAGCAGAAAGACCGCGGCAAGGTCATCACCACGGATCACGGTGATCAGGAAAATCAGCGCAACCAGGATCAGGATGCCGTAGGTGATGCGCAGTGTGAACCGTTCAATACGCTGCAACAGGGGGGGCTTGACCTCGTCATCGCCAATGACATCGACCGCAATACGGCCAATCTCGGTCGAGGCGCCGGTTTCGATGACTTCGCCCTCGCCACGCCCGCGCAGCACAACCGTGCCGGCAAAACAGGTATCGCTGCGATCGCCAAGCGGGGCATCGCCGGGAACTGCTTCCGTGGCATCCTTCAGGGTCGCCACCGACTCGCCGGTCAACATCGACTCATCCACCAGCAGGTCACGGGTTGCGGCGAGGCGCATATCCGCCGGAACCCGGTCTCCGGTGACCAGCAGTACCCGGTCACCGGGCACGATTCCCGCCGTATCGATCTGCTGTGGCCTGCCATCGCGTACCACAGTGGCACGGTAGGGGACCATTTTCCTGAGTGCGCCCGCTGCCTGCTTCGCAGCATATTCCTGCACAGTGCCAATGATTGCGTTTATCAGCAGGACAGCCAGGATGAACTGGCTGTTGATGATCTGCCCCAGTCCCCAGGAGACTGCTGCTGCGACGAACAGCACATAAATAAACGGGCTCCTGAACTGATACACAAAGGTCAGCACCAGCCCCGGCGGTTTGCGCTCCGGCAGCAGATTTGGCCCGGTTTTGTCCAGGCGCTTCACGGCCTCGGCGGCAGTGAGTCCGGTTACAGACGCTGGCGGGCCGGTCTGAACATCCCGGGGGGTGGCGTAATTCAAGCCTGGCCACCGTGATCCGGAACGCTTGTTCCCCGTCTGCCCTGTTTGTCAGCAGCAAACATAAGACGTTCTCGCAGCACCAATATAGTCATAAAGGGGATTGTATTGATCCATGTCAATTTACCGGGCTCACCAGATGATGAAAATAGGAACGACTGTCAGGCACGGATTTATGCAAATACAGTTATTCCCAATAACAGCAGATCCTTATGAATTCTTGCACGGATGCGCATGGAGTACTAACCCGCATATCTCACGGGGTGCAGCAACATTGATACCACAGGCTGATAGAAATTCATGAAACAGCACCTTGTCTTCGATGCCGGCCTTATCCGTCACTATGACCAGTCGGGGCCGCGTTACACGTCCTATCCGACTGCAGCCCAGTTCCATGGCGGCATAACCGACGACGACTACCGCAAGTGGGCAAAACAAAGCAACGAGGACCCGATCCCGCGACAGCTGTCACTCTATTTCCATATCCCGTTCTGTGACACCGTATGTTTCTACTGTGCCTGCAACAAGATCGTTACCGGCGACCATCGTCGTGCAACCCCTTACCTGCAGCACATCTACCGGGAAATCGAACTGCAAAGCCGGTTGTTCGATCAGGACCGCCGCGTTGTCCAGCTGCACTGGGGTGGTGGCACGCCAACCTTTCTCAGTTCTGAACAGATACGCGAGTTGATGCAGGTCACCGACCGGCACTTCAACCTGCTACATGACGATAGCGGTGAATATTCCATCGAGATCGATCCACGCTCGGTGGATTTCGAGAAAATCAAGACCCTGCGCGTGGTCGGCTTCAACCGCATGAGCGTCGGTGTGCAGGACTTCAACCCCGCTGTCCAGAAGGCCGTCAACCGGACCCAGAGCAAGGACCTTACCCATGAAGTCATCAACATGGCCAGGGAGATTGGCTTCAAGTCCATCAACATCGACCTGATGTACGGCCTGCCATTGCAGACAGTAAAGAGCTTTACGGAAACACTCGAGAAGGTGATCGACATCGCCCCCAACCGTATTGCCGTCTACAACTATGCCCACCTGCCGGAACGTTTCAAGCCGCAACGCCGCATCAACGATACCGACCTGCCATCACCACAGGTGAAACTCGATATCCTGCAGCAGACCATCGAACAGCTGACCAATGCCGGATATGTCTATATCGGTATGGACCACTTCGCCAGGCCGGATGATGAACTGGCAGTGGCACAGGAACTCGGCTCTTTGCATCGCAACTTCCAGGGCTACTCGACCCACGCCGACTGCGATCTTATCGGTATCGGCGTCACCGCTATTGGCAAGGTCTGTGACAACTACACACAAAACCAGCGCGACCTCGATGAATACTACAAGGAAATCGACCGGGGCGAGATCCCGCTCGATCGCGGCATCGAACTGGAACCGGATGACCTGTTACGCAACGAGATCATTACCCAGCTGATGTGCCACTTCATCCTGCATATCGGGGTACTGGAACGTCACTGGCAATTCAATTTCGCCTCGCATTTCAAGGCCGAGATCGAGGACCTGAAAAAAATGCAGGTGGACGGTCTGTTGACCCTGGATCACAACACCCTGACCATCCTGCCGGCTGGACGCCTGCTGGTGCGTAACATCTGCATGGTATTTGACCGCTACCTGCGCGGCAGCAACGGCGGCAGCAGTTTTTCGAAGGTTATTTAGTATTCATTCAAATTGATAACCACGGATGCTGAACTATATTAAGCTGGGCACAAGATTTATTTAATAGCCACGGAAGCACACGGAATTACACGGAAAAAAGTATTTTAAAGGCTTTATTCTTCCGTGTTTTTCCGTGTGCTTCCGTGGCAATAATATCCGTCTTTATCAGATTGAAGCAGTACTAGTGCTCTATCGCGGCTGCAGCCGCATCTATGGCAGCTCTGACTCAAGCTCCCCGTAGGAGCGAATTTATTCGCGATTGACAGTGAAGCGCGAAGGCCTGATCGCGGCTGAAGCCGCTCCTACAGAAATACATTTCCACGTTCTTTGGACAGCAGCGCGGAATGTTCTGACTGATTATTAATTATCAGATTCCCGAAAAGGTATTGCGGCCAACACAACCTTCAACCAAACCCCGGAGATGATTCATATCCAGCAACTCAATCTGACGGCGGTTGACCTTCAACAGCTCTTCATCCTGGAAGTGGGCGAACAGACGGCTGACCGTCTCGATAGCCAGGCCGAGATAGTTCCCGATATCCTGGCGCGACATCGGCAGGTTGAATTTGGTTGCAGACAAGCTGCGTGACTTGTAGCGCTCCGACAGGCTGAGCAGGAACGTGGCCAGCCGTTCTTCCGCACTGCGCTTGCCAAGCAATAGCAGCATTTGCTGGTCAGCGGTGATCTCCTTGCCGATGACGCGCATCAATTGACGGTGCAGGCTTGGCAGTTCCTGGCACAACTCCTCGATGCGGCTGTAGGGCAGTTCACAGATACTCGATGTTTCCAGCACCAGTGCATTACTGGCAAACATACCGTTCTCCATTCCGTCCAGGCCAAGCAGTTCACCCGGCAGTGTAAAACCCAGCACCTGCTCGTCACCGTCTTCAGTTGTACAGTAGGATTTCAGTGCGCCCGAACGGACAGCAAAGAGGGAACGACTGGCGTCGCCGACACGGAACAGATGATCACCGGGCTGGTACGGGTGTGAACGCATTACGATTGCATTCAGCTGCTCGAGCTCCTCGCCCTTCATGCCATGCGGCAGACACAGCTCCGCAAGGCTGCACTGACTGCAGGAGGCTTTTATATCATCAACACTTAATGACTTGCTTTTCTGTGGCATACACCCACTCCCACACGCGGCCGCTTATTTCAACAGTTACGACATTTCTTATCAAGTACCGGCCAGCGTAAATATATCGTTATTTTCCTGCCGGCGGGGACATGTCCGCCGGGATGCAAAATATCCTGATTATTCTGTGCATGCCCGGTTGCCTGCCGGCCAGTATATTCTATAAAGTAGCATACCCGTTGACTGCACAACATATATATTGCGCCAGCCACGCTGCTGATCCCGCATAATCAGGAATGAATATCCTTGTACTCACAGGCTGAACAGCAACTCACTGCACTGATCAACACCGGCCAGCAGGCCGCCATTCAGGGTGGCAGCACCGGACTGGAGAAGGAAAGCCTGCGGGTCGGGCCCGATGGCAGTATCGCCCAGACGCCGCACCCGGCAGCATTGGGATCCGCCCTGACCCACCCGTGGATCACGACAGACTATTCCGAGGCACTGCTGGAATTCATCACGCCGCCATTCGCGCAGTTACCGGATGCACTGGCCTTCCTGCGCAAACTGCAACACTATGTCTACACCAGGCTCGACAACGAATTGCTATGGTCTGCCAGCATGCCGTGCGTTGTTGAAGGCGAATCATATATTCCACTGGCGCAATACGGCACATCCAATGCCGGTCTTATGAAGACTGTCTACCGTCGCGGCCTCGGTTACCGCTACGGCCGCGCCATGCAGGTCATTGCCGGCGCCCATTACAACTATTCGTTCCCGGACAACTTCTGGCCAGTCTACCAGGACCTGCTGGCGGACAAGGGGCCACTGCAAGACTTTATATCCGGGCGCTATTTTCACCTGATCAGGAACCTGCAACGCTACGGCTGGCTGGTGCCTTATCTTTTTGGCAGTTCACCGGCCATCTGCAAGTCTTTCCTGTGCGGCATGCCAGGCAAACTGGAAGACTTCAACGAGAACTCTTACTACGCACCCTTTGCGACTTCGCTGCGTATGTGCGATATCGGTTACCAGAACAAACATGAACTCAAGGACGGCTTCAAGGCAACGTATGACAGCCTCGACAGCTATATCGACAGCCTGATACTGGCAATCGAGACACCCTGCCCGAGCCATGAAGATATCGGCGTCAAGGTCGACGGGGAATACCGGCAGCTCAACGCCAACATCCTGCAAATCGAGAACGAATACTACAGTTCAGTCCGGCCCAAGCAGGTACCTGAGTTCAATGAGAAGCCGACACTCGCCCTGCAACGGCGCGGCGTACGTTACATCGAGTTGCGCTCGCTCGATATCAATATGTTCGAGCCGCTGGGCATCAGCGAAACCCAGTGCTACTTCCTCGAGACCCTGATGGCCTTCTGCCTGTTACAGGACAGCCCGCTCATCCGCGACCAGGAGAGCGAGGAAATCGATTACAACCTCGATGCTGTCTGCTACCGGGGCCGCAAACCCGGCCTTGATCTACAGCGTAATAGCGAGGCAATCGGTCTGCAGGCATGGGCCAGCGAATTGCTGGACGCCATGGACGGCTTGGCCGGGGTGCTTGATGCCGGTCAACCGGATACTGTTCATACTCGTGCGCTGCAGGAACAAAAAGCCGCCGTCCAGGAACCGGACAACACCCCCTCGGCACGCATACTCGCTGGCATGCGCAAGTACAATGAAGGGCATTACCATTACGTCCAGCGCATGTCACGCCAGCATCACGACTACTTCACCAGCCTGCCGGCGGACACCGACGCCTTCACACAAATGGAGGCCGCCGCCAAGCAGTCCATCCGGGACCAGCAGGCAATGGAAGCCGCGGACGACCAAACCTTTGATGAATTCCTGGCTGCGTATTTTGCGCAATCGCTGTAACAATAAAAGACAAGCTCACGCAGAGAAGCAAAGACACCCTACCCCACCAGCACAAACCCCACCCCGACAAGATAAAACCCTGCCGGGATATGCCAGCGTCGCGGCCGTTGCTGCAGATATTCAACAATCAGCGCCAGGCAGATGCCCATGACCATGTACAACGGCATTACCTGTATCGAGGTGAAATGCCGCAGATCATCCGGCAGGTAATAAAAATAGAACGTTCCGTAAAACAGCAAAAAGAAACCGTTGGCAAGTATCTCCAGTAACGGCCCGTCTATACCGGAAGATATGCCGTTCAACCAGGTACGCCGGAACTGCAGGCGATGCCGCTGTAACACGTGATGCAGGAAATACCAGTAATAGCCGTACACCGGCCAGATGATGAAATTAAGCGCCGAGGTATAACCGTCATGGATCGGCCATACCCGGTATCGCCACAAGGGCTTGTCGAACAGCAGGAAATACAGCTTGCCCAGGCACACCTCACAGACAATCGCCACCAGGAAAGCGACCGCCATGAACAACGACAACTGGTAGACATCGATCCGCACCCACTGCCGCGACAACAGTGATGCCAGCAGGTAGAACACGACTGCACCGAACAGTGCGCCGGACAGGCCTTGCAGCAACAGAACACTCATTGATTTTTCAAATGTGGGATACGAGCCGCGCTTCCGGCACCCGCTCCTGGATGGCGCCGGCAATCTCGAAACGAATGCCCGGCAACGGCCGGATCGATACCCAGAGCAGGTTCAGTTTGATATTGAACTCGGCAAAGACGACAACATCCTGAAAGCGGGACAACACCAGATGTATTTCGTTGATCGTGTTATTGATCAGGTTCTGCGGCTTTTCTTTCAACCCCGGCACCAGCACCATGAAGTCACTCAACGACTTGCCGTTCTCATCATACAACGGCGCCCGCTTGCTGAGGGGTTCCGAGGCATCTTCAAAATTGATCGAGAGTCGCGGCAGTGGCATGTGATTTCCGGCTGCGGGCTTACCCAAGATACTAGCTGAATTCCGGCAGGCGTGATAAAAAACGATAAATTTTTAATATATCCAGTTACTTATATTAATGTAATGCTGAGTTTATTGTTTTATCACGGCTCT
>JBDLJX010000079.1:0-11875 GCA_039714155.1 Pseudomonadota bacterium
AGCCGCTCCTGCGGATAATGGCAAGCAGGATAATGATCCCGTGATGCCCATAAATTCCGCGGCGGAGTTTATAAGTTACCAGTGAGTTATGTATTATTCATGGCATGTGCCTGGGTATCCGCAGTCCTTTTCGATGCAATCGTTATAGCGTGTGGTCCCGGCTGCGGGTATTGCCGCTGCCGCATCATTCAACGTGGTAAAGGGATTGAATCATGCATCTGACTCGTCCTGCCGTGCTGTTCCCCGCCTGCCTGGTGTTGCTGCTGATGCTGTCCGGCTGTGAGCCCGAGACGCCTGTCATTACAACGGTGAATGCGCCGACGGCGCCTGTAGCCGTTGCGGAAGCGGCGCCTGCCGAACACCCGGAAGCAACCGAAGAGGTCTCGCTTGAAACCGGTTTGATCAATCCCGGTTATGAACAAAAGCCCGACTGGTTCGTCGATTCTTTTCTTGATATTCGTGAAGATGTCGCTGAAGCGGCAGCAGTCAAAAAACGTGTGGTGCTGTATTTTTACCAGGACGGTTGTCCCTACTGCAGGAAATTGCTGGATACGAATCTTGCGTTGAAGGGCACCGCCGGGAAGATGCGTAACGGTTTCAATGTGATTGCCATCAACATGTGGGGTGACCGGGAAGTTACCGACTTTAATGGCGGTGCTACCACCGAGAAGGAATTTGCCCGGGCATTACGGGTCATGTTTACCCCGACCCTGTTGTTCCTGGACGAGCAGGGTGGTGTGGTCCTGCGTATCAACGGCTACTATGCACCGCACAAGTTCAATGCTGCACTTGACTATGCTGTGACAAACAGTGGCGTTAGTCCGACATTCCGCGAATACTACACCGAAGTATCACCGTCTCCCGCGAGTGGCAAACTGCACAGTAACCCCGCCTTCCTGTCGTCTGCAGCATCACTGGCCGCGCGTGAATCCGGCAAGCCGTTACTGGTGCTGTTCGAACAGCAGGAATGTGCACCCTGTGATGAATTGCATACCGATATCCTGCAGCGCCCGGAATCCCGTGAACAACTGGAGCGGCTGGATGTCGTACTGCTGGATATGTGGTCGAACGATCCGGTCGGACGGCCGGATGGCAAGAGCAGCAGTGCAGCGGAATGGGCGCGGGAGCTGGATGTGAAATATGCCCCGTCACTGGTGTTCTTCAATGCGCAGGGCGAGGAAGTCTTCCGGACCGAGGCCTGGCTCAAATCATTCCATATCCAGTCGGTCATGGATTACGTATCCTCCGGCGCCTACCTCGAACAGCCCAGCTTCCAGCGTTTCATCGCCGCCCGCGCCGATGCGCTGGAGGCGCAGGGTATCCATGTGGACTTGATGGATTGACTGAACTTCCTCACCGCAGAGATATGGATAACACAGAGAAAACAATAGGATATCAGACTGGTGCCGGGGTCAGGCGGGTTAATCAAGCAGTAACTTCCGACCTTATCAGGGCATTTCCCGATCTATCAGCGTTTGGTGATATACAACATCTGGGGCTAGACTTGGTCTGGCCAGTCATTAAATACAATTCAAGACTGGCAAAAACCAATAACGGATTTACGGAGATTCCACGATGTTTCGTTGCCCCCATTGTGAAAAGCCAGGTATCCCGCCACTGCGCAAGGCGATACTGAGCCCCGGACTGCTTGCAACCTGCAACTCTTGTAGTGGGTCATCAAGCCTGCGTTATCCATCGTGGTTGATTGCCATGCTGCCCGGTTCGGTTTTGATGATTGCGGCATTGTTTGTCGCTTCAGAATCGATCGAGTGGACACTCAACATTGCGGGTTTCTTGCTGATGGTGGTGCTTCCATTTTTCTTTACACCATTGCATAAAGAGTAATACGGGGACAGGTAATACGGGGACAGTATACTCATTACACACATTAAGAGTGGATGGAGTGAAATAAGTATACTGTCCCCGTATTAACGCCCCGTATTAACGCACAAACTGCTGGCCGGTTATGCCCATGCCGTCGGACCCGAGCAGGTAGAGGCAGGGTTTGATGACATCTTCCGGTGCTGCCAGTGCTTCGCGGTCTTCGGCCGGGTAGGCAATCAGTCGCAGGGCGGTACGTACCGGGCCGGGGTCGAAGGTGTTGACGCGAATGGCAGTATTGTTTTCCAGTTCGTCGGCAAGGATCTGTGCCATGTTCTCGATGCCGGCCTTGGCGATCCCATAGGCGCCCCAGTAGGCCTTGCCATGCCGGCCGACGCTGTCCGAGAGGAATAATACTGAGGCAGTGTCGGACTTTTCCAGCAAGCCGAGGCAACTGCGGGTCAGCAGGAACGGGGCATTGAGGTTGGTCTGCATGACATCAAGCCAGAGTTCGTCATCATAATGCGATAACGGCGTCAGGGTGCCGAGATAGGCGGCATTATTGACCAGTCCATCAAGGCGGCCGAATTCCTGCTCCAGTGTTGCGGCAAGGTTTTCGAAATCTGCCGGTGTTGCTCCCTTGAGGTCCATCGGGTAGATCGCGGGTTCCGGCCCGTTGACGGCAACAATCTCATCGTAAAGTGATTCCAGGCCGCGCACATTCCTGTCGAGTAACACGACGGTTGCGCCATATGTGGCACTCGCCCGGGCAAGAGCGCGGCCAATGCCGTCTGCGGCACCGGTAACAAGCAATACCTTGTCTTCAAACAGTCCCGGGGCAGGTTCCCAGGACGGGTCAATCTGTACGGGTTCAGTCATAGGGGGCGGAATTATACCGGGGTTTGCAAGCGCGGGAGCGGCGGATACCGGTTGCGGGCGAACAGGCAGTGGCGGTTGGCATCCCTGCCAGACATTCATCCATGGACAGGCGCATTATAAGAATGCACCTGTCCGGAATCTGTTGAATATTCACACTACTGAGCGGAAATCAGTGGGCCTTGCCGGTATCCTCGGGCGCTTCAATCTGGCGGGTGGCGCGTTCAACCGGGTTCAGTTCCGCAACTTCCTTCTTTGCGCTGATGCCCAGTTCCACGAACTTGCGTGCGCTTGGCAGGATGCGGGTATCAAAGGATCCTACGGCCTTGTTGAAGGTATCGATGCCAGAGTCCAGGCTGCGGCCAAGCCTGGCCATGTGCTCGCTGAAGGTGGCCAGCCGAGTATAGAGCTCCTGGCCGATCTCGCGGATGATTTCGGCATTCTTTGCCAGTGCTTCCTGGCGCCAGCCATAGGCAACTGCGCGCAGCAGGGCAACGAAACTGCTGGGCGTGGCGAGAATGACGTGTTCCGCCAGTGCATCTTCCAGCAGCTTGTGGTCGATTTCCAGGGCCGCGGCAAGGAACTGTTCGCCGGGGATGAACAGCACCACGAAATCGGGGCTGTCCTTGAACTGGTCCCAGTAGGCCTTGCCGGCCAGTTCGCGGATGCGTTGGCGGACATTGCGTGCATGGCGTTGCAGTTGTGCCTTGCGGGTATCATCCTCGGTCGCCTCTATTGCCGACAGGTAGGCGTCCAGTGGTGTCTTGGCGTCAACCACGATGTCACGCCGGTCTGGCAGCCGAATAACCATATCAGGACGCAAGCGACCGGTATCCGAGTCCACTGACTCCTGTTCGATAAAGTCACAATGATCGACCATGCCGGCGAGTTCGGCCAGCCGCTTCAGGGTCATTTCACCCCACCGGCCACGCACCTCGGGGCGGCGCAGTGCCTGCACCAGGTTACGGGTTTCGCTTTGCAGCATCCGGTGTGATTCGGCAATGGCTTGCAGTTGCTGGGTGATCGCACCCTGTGCCTCCTTGCGCTCGGCCTCTATACGGTGTACCTGTTGTTCGTTTTTCTCAAGGGCTTCGCGTATCGGCTTGACCATGTTCTCGACGGCCTGTTCGCGTTTTTCGAGCTGGTTGTCGGCCTCGGCCTGGAACTTGCCAAGGTTCTCACGCGCCAGCTGCAGGAACTGCTCGTTGTTGCTTCTCAATGCAGTACTTGCCATGGAAGTGAAGCTGTCTTTCATGGTTGCCGACATGGCCTGCATGGCGGTATCACGTTCCGCAATCATCCGACGCTCAAGTTCCAGCTCATCCTCGAGTCGATCATGCACGCGACGTAACTGCTGGTATCGGCTGTTGTGATAGAGCGCGCTGGCCAGCATGCCCGCCATGAAGGCAATCAGCATGGCAAATATCAGAACGGGAAGTAGCTCAGAGGCCATGGCTGCTGATCATAGCAGAGGTCTGCTCAAGCCAGCGAGTCGAGCCAGGTCAGCAGGTCCAGCGGTTGTTCCAGCATGCCCTCGGCCTGCCAGATGTGTGGCTGGTCGTCCGCCATGAAATAACCGAACAGTGCGACCAGCGTATGCATGTCGGCATTGCGGCCGGCCTCGATGTCACGTTGGGCATCACCGATATAAACACACTCTGCCGGCAGGCTGCCGGCCAGTTCACAGGCGTACAGCATGGGTGCCGGATGCGGTTTGCGTTCCGGCAGGGTGTCGCCACTGACGACACAGGCGGCCCGGTCGAACAATGCCAGTTCCTTCAGCAGTGGCTCGGTGAGCCAGCCGGGCTTGTTGGTGACGACGCCCCAGTTGAGGTCACGCCGTTCCAGTTGCTCGAGCAGTTTCGTTATGCCCGGGAACGGCCGGGTCTTGTTGGCGATGTTGGCGAGATAGATATCCAGTAGCCGCAGACGCAGCGGCTCGAAATCCGGATGCGAGTCCTGCAGGGCAAAACCGAGTTCGATGAGTGCCTTGCCACCATGGGAAACGACGCCACGAATGGTTTCATAGGGCAGCGATTCACGATCATTTTCGACCAGCACGGTGTTGAGCGCATCGGCCAGGTCCGGGGCGGTGTCCAGCAAGGTCCCGTCCAGGTCAAACAGCACGGTCTGTATTGACATTCCTTCGCGTCAGGCTTTGCGGAAGCAGGCGAGGTAGTTGATCGATACATCCTGGCCGAGACGGTACTCGCGTGTCAGCGGGTTGTAGCTCATGCCGGTGAGGTCATCGAGTGCGAGTCCGGCGGCACGCGCCCAGCTTTCCATCTCGGATGGCCGGATAAACTTGCTATACTCGTGTGTGCCCTTCGGCAGCAGGTTGAGCAGGTACTCTGCGCCAATGACGGCAAACAGGTAGGATTTCGGATTGCGGTTGATGGTCGACAGGAATATATGTCCATCATCCTTGATCAGTCGGGCACAGGCAGCAATGACGGCAGCCGGATCCGGCACGTGCTCGAGCATTTCCAGGCAAGTGACAATGTCGAAACTGCCAGGCGCCTCGCCGGCCATGTGCTCGGCCGTGGCTCGCCGGTAATCGATGTCCAGGCCGGATTCGTGCTGATGCAGTCTGGCCACGGTCAGAGGCGCCTTGCCCATGTCAATGCCGGTGACCTCGGCGCCGCGTGCGGCCATGCCTTCGCTCAGCAGGCCGCCACCACAACCAACATCCAGTACGCGCTTGCCCTGCAGTCCTGCCAGTCGGTCAATATAGTCAAGGCGTAGCGGATTGATATCGTGCAGTGGCTTGAATTCACTGTCAGGGTCCCACCAGCGGGCCGCCAGTTTGTCGAACTTGGCAATTTCATCATGGTCGACGTTGGTCGTTGAGTTCGTCATAAGTCTAGTGCTCTATCCCTGTGATTATTGCGCTGAATCCGTAATTATCACATGGATAGAGCACTAGTGTACCGTTGTGTTGGCAGTCCCGATCCGGCGTTGCCATTCCCGGGTCTTGTGCAGGATCCCATGATCATCGAGTGTTGTCAGGCGGCGTTCCTTCAGCAGGTGCTGGCCCGCCACCCAGACATCACTGACCTGCTCACGCCCACAAGCATAGACCAGTTGCGAAACCGGGTCATACAGCGGCATGGATTCAATGCTGTCCATGCGGACCGCAGTGACATCCGCCCATTTGCCGGCGGTCAACGAGCCGGTTTCATTGCCGATGCCGAGGGCGTTGGCGCCATTCAGGGTGGCCATACGCAAGACTGCATGTGCAGGCAATGCACTGGCATCGCCGCTGACGGCCTTGCCGAGCAGGGCGGCGCTACGCATTTCGCCAAGCATGTCGAGATCGTTGTTGCTGGCAGCGCCATCGGTGCCGAGCGCGATATTGATCCCGGCGCCGGCGAGCTCGGCAATGGGGCAGAAACCATTCGCCAGCTTCATGTTGGATTCCGGACAATGCAAAACGTGTGCACCGCTGGCAGCAAACTGGCGGATTTCCGCATCAGACAGTTGTGTCATGTGCACGGCCATCATGGCCGGCGTCAGCAACCCCAGTTCCTGCAGGCGTTGCAACGGGCGCTTGCCGGTCAGTTCGACGGCCTTGTCGATTTCATCGGCTGTTTCATGGACATGCATATGTATACCGATGTCCATTTCGTCGGCGAGCGTGCGAATATGTTCGAGTGGCTGGTCGGAAACCGTGTAGGGCGCATGTGGTGCGAACACGGTATGGATCAGCGGATCACCACGATAGCGGTCGTGTACGGCCAGTCCCTTGGAAATGTATTCGTCTGCATCTTTTGCCCAGACCGTCGGGAAGTCGATAACAATCAGTCCGGTGCTGGCACGCATGCCGCAATGCGAAGCAACGCGGGCGGTGATATCCGGGTAGAAATACATGTCATTGAAACAGGTGGTACCGCTGCGCAACATTTCGGCGATAGCCAGTTGCGTTCCGTCGTGCACAAAGTCCTCGTTCACCCAGCGGGACTCGGCCGGCCAGATGTGGTCGTTCAGCCACTCATGCAGTGGCAGATCGTCCGCCAGTCCGCGCAGCAGCGTCATCGCCGCATGGGTGTGGGCATTGACCAGTCCCGGGATAACGAGGTGCTGGTCCAAATCATGTTCAACCGCAGGCTGGTAGCTGGTGCGGGCCTGATCGGTGGGCAGCAGCGCGAGGATGCGCCCCTCGTGTATTACCAGGCTATGGTTCTCATGGGTTACAGCGTCCGGATCAACCGGGGCAATCCAGCGGGCATGAATGAGTGTGTCGACTGTCTGCATGCGGGAAACGGGTTAAGCGGTCAATTTGCGAGACACGGAGTATAGCGGAGGTTGGTAGTATTCCTTCAACCTGATAATGACGGATCGAATAGCCACGGAATCCACGAAAGGACACGGAAAAATGTCTTTAAGGCTTTTATTCTTCTGTGTTTTTCCGTGGATTCCGTAGCAATAATATCTGTCTTTTTCAAATTGAAAGAGTAGTAGGAAGCCGCAGGCGTCCAGGCGGCAGCCAGCAGCCAGGCATGCTGAATGCTGGCAAACCTGTCCCTATGGCCTGATGCCCCCAGCCTGAACAAAAAAACCCGCCGCCTGGTAACCAGACGGCGGGTTTTCGAGTTACTGCATCAGTCGATTATTTCTTCTCGACGTCTGCACCGACGTGGATTTCAACACGGCGGTTTTCTGCGCGGCCTTCACGGGTCGAGTTGTCGGCAATCGGTGAGGACTCACCCTTGCCGCTGACATCGATAATACCGGCATCGATGCCTTCACTAACCATGAAGTTCTTGACCGAGGTGGCACGCCGCAGGGACAACTGCTCGTTGTATTCCTCCGGGCCGGAGCTGTCGGTATGACCGATGACGTCGATGTCGACAACCGCGCCACCCTTGGCCTTGATCTGCTCATCGATATCGTGGATGGCTGCCTTGCCTTCGTCTTTCAGCGCATCGCTGTCGAAATCGAACAGGGCCTTTGAAGACAGGGTGATCTTTTCATAAACAGGCCGCTGCGGCGGCGGCGGTGGAGGCGGTGGCGGTGCCTTGGCGACAGGCTCCGGGAACAGCTCCGGGTTACATTCCTTGGTGGCTGTTTCCTTGCTCCAGCTGGATGTATGGACGCACTGGCCGGAGCTGTCGAGGACGACATGTCCGCCGGCACTACCGACGTAGGCAACGCCGGCCTTGCCGCCTTCATGGGCAATTGCCACATTTGCCGTCAGGGCCGTTGCGGCAACAATCGCCAGCAGGTTCTTGAGATTGGGTTTCTTCATTATGACCACTCCTGTTGTTTTGCAAAAATAATTGGGTAAGGGCGCTCCTGTGGTGCTTATTCTAGACATATATCATTGCTAAAGCTAGGGGTGTCAAGGGGTTTTATACCGCATAGAATCAGATACATGAACCAGCCCGTGAGTAAATCTGCAAGCCCTGGCACGGCAGCAAAGCATGACACCATCCGCGCCATTCAGTGGCACGATGACAAATTGCGTCTGCTCGACCAGCGGCGCTTGCCCGCCGAGGAGACCTGGCTGTACCCGGCCGATGCGGCCGCCGTGGCATCGGCCATCCGCGACATGGTAGTGCGCGGTGCGCCGGCCATTGGTATCACCGCGGCCTATGGTGTCGTGCTGGCGGCCCGCCAGCATTACCGCCCCGCTGCCAGCAACTGGCAGGCACAACTGGCCGCGGATATCCGGCTGCTGGCCGCGGCACGGCCGACGGCCGTGAATCTTTGCTGGGCGCTGCAGCGCATGCAGCGACGCCTGCAACAGGCCGGTACAGACCCGGTATCTGAACTGCTGGACGAGGCGCAGCGCATTCATACCGGGGATATCGAGGCCAATCATCGCATGGGTGAACACGGTGCCAGTCTTATCGATCCAGGCACTGCTGTTATGACCTATTGCAATACCGGTTCGCTGGCTACAGGTGGTTATGGCACTGCGCTGGGCGTGATTCGCAGTGCCTGGCGGGCCGGCAAACTCGGTGCGGTGTATGCCGGTGAGACCCGGCCCTGGCTGCAGGGTGCGCGGCTGACGGCATGGGAACTGGTGCGTGACGGGATACCGGTCACGCTGATGACGGACAATTCGGCAGCGGCACTGATGCAGGCCGGCAAGGTGCAATGGGTAATCACCGGCGCTGACCGGGTAACGGCCAACGGTGATGTCATCAACAAGATTGGCACCTGTAGCCTGGCCATCATTGCGCGGTACTACGGGGTGCGCTTCATGGTAGCGGCCCCCTGTTCGACGCTCGATTTTGAATTGACTGATGGCGGCGAAGTCGAGATCGAGCAACGTGGTAGCGACGAAGTGCTGAACCTGGCGGGTCGGCGTATTGCTGCTGACGGCGCCATGGCCTGGAATCCGGCCTTTGATGTCACACCGGCGGCACTGGTGGATGCGCTGGTCACCGAGCAGGGCGTAATCCGGCATCCCGACCGCGAGCAACTGGCTGGAATAAACCTGCCCTGACCCGGGCATCAGGCCAACAGACGCCCTCAGAACCCCCAAAAGACACGATTTTCCTGATGTAGTGGGGGAGGCGTGTATGGTAAGATTCACCGTCTTTGAGGCTGAAATCTCCCCAAGTGCTTTTTATCCGGCTGTTTAACCGAATAGACAGGGACAGACTAGTGCCCGCCGAATGAACGAATTCGCCAAAGAAATACTGACCGTTAATCTCGAAGACGAGATGAAGCAGTCCTATCTCGATTACGCCATGAGTGTGATCGTCGGACGCGCCCTGCCGGATGTGCGCGACGGCCTCAAGCCGGTGCATCGCCGTGCGCTCTATGCCATGAGCGAGCTGGGCAATGACTGGAACAAGGCGTACAAGAAATCCGCCCGTATCGTCGGTGATGTCATCGGTAAATACCATCCGCACGGTGATACGGCCGTCTACGATACCATCGTGCGCATGGCGCAGCCGTTCTCGCTGCGCTATATGCTGGTCGATGGCCAGGGCAACTTCGGTTCCGTTGATGGAGATTCACCAGCCGCCATGCGGTATACCGAGGTGCGCATGGCGCGCATCGCACATGAGTTGCTGGCCGATATCGACAAGGAAACTGTCGATTTTGTACCGAATTACGACGAAACCGAGTCGGAGCCGTCGGTATTCCCGACCCGTGCACCCAACCTGCTGATCAACGGTTCCGCCGGTATCGCGGTCGGCATGGCGACCAACATCCCGCCGCACAACCTCACGGAAGTGGCCAATGCCTGCCTGGCGCTGATCGACAACCCCGAGACCGGTATTGCCGGTCTGATGGAACACATACCCGGGCCGGACTTCCCGACCTCCGGCATCATCAACGGCGTGCGCGGTATCCACGAGGCCTACCGTACCGGTCGTGGCCGTATCCATATCCGGGCCCGCAGTCATATAGAAGGTGATGAAGGCAAGGGCCGGCAGTCGATTGTCATCACCGAGCTGCCATACCAGGTCAACAAGGCACGCCTGCTGGAGAAAATTGCCGAACTGGTCCGGGAAAAGAAGATCGACGGCATTGCCCAGAACGGCCTGCGCGACGAGTCGGACAAGGACGGCATGCGCGTCGTCATCGACCTCAAGCGTGGCGAAGTCGCCGAAGTCCTGCTCAACAACCTCTACCAGCACACCCAGTTACAGACTGTGTTCGGCATCAACATGGTCGCACTGGTCGATGGCCGGCCGCGGCTGCTGAACCTGAAGCAGTGCCTGGAGGCCTTTATCCGCCACCGCCGCGACGTCGTGACCCGGCGTACGGTATTTGAACTGCGCAAGGCCCGTCAGCGGGCGCATATCCTGGAAGGCCTGGCCGTTGCGCTGGCGAACATCGATGAGGTGATTGCCCTGATCAAGGGTTCCAGCAACCGTGCCGCCGCCAGGCAGGCCCTGATGGAGCGTGCCTGGGAGCCCGGCATGGTCACCGGCATGCTGGAGCGTGCCGGCGCCGATGCCTCGCGGCCGGACGACCTTGCTGAGGGCTATGGCCTGGTTGCAGACGGTTACCGGCTCTCGGAAACCCAGACACAGGCAATCCTCGACCTGCGCTTGCACCAGTTGACCGGACTGGAGCAGGGCAAGATCGTTGACGAATACAAACAGCTGCTTGATGTCATCGACAGGCTGCTGGAGATCCTTGCCAATCCGGACCGGCTGATGGCCATAATCCGCGGGGAACTGACCGAGTTGCGTGACCAGTTTGGTGACGAGCGGCGTACCGAGATCATCACCGGCCACCTCGATCTGAAGCTGGAAGACCTGATCACGGAAGAAGACGTCGTGGTGACGCTGTCACATGCCGGTTATGCCAAGTCCCAGCCGTTGAGTGACTATCGTGCCCAGCGCCGCGGTGGTCGTGGCAAGAGCGCGGCGGACGTCAGGGAAGAGGACTTCATCGACAAGCTGTTTATCGCCAGTACCCACGATACCATTTTATGCTTCTCCAGCCGCGGCAAGGTTTACTGGCTGAAGGTGTATGAACTGCCGCAGGCCAGCCGTACCGCACGCGGCAAGCCGATCGTCAACCTGCTGCCGCTGGAAGCCGGTGAACGCATCAATGCCATCCTGCCGATCCGCGAATTTGACGAAGACCATTTCGTCTTTATGGCAACCGCACAGGGTACAGTGAAAAAGACGGCATTGTCGCAGTTCTCGCGCCCACGCAGCAGCGGCCTGATTGCTGCCGAACTTCGTGAGGGCGATTACCTGATCGATGTCGCGATTACCGATGGCACGCGCGATGTCATGTTGTTCTCGAATGCCGGCAAGGTCATCCGTTTCAGTGAAACCGATGTCCGGCCAATGGGCCGCACTGCCTGCGGCGTTCGCGGTATCAAGCTGAAAGGGGACCAGCGGGTCATTGCCATGATCCTGTCGAGTGAATATCCGGTGCTCACGGCCACCACCAACGGCTATGGCAAGCGCACGGCGGCGGATGACTACCCGGTCTATGGCCGTGGTGGCCAGGGCGTGATTGCCATCCAGGTGACCGAGCGTAACGGGGATGTGATTGGTGCGGTGCCCGCCGATGACAGTGACGAAGTCATGTTGATCAGTAACGGCGGCACGCTGGTGCGCACGCGGGTAAAGGAAATTTCCGTTATGGGCAGAAATACCCAGGGGGTTCGGCTGATTTCATTGGCAAATTACGAGCAGCTGGTTGGGCTGGAACGGGTACTGGAAGACAAGGGTGATGAAAACACAGATGC
>JBDLJX010000080.1:0-11851 GCA_039714155.1 Pseudomonadota bacterium
GCGCCTCTTGGAAAGGGCGGGCCATTCCCTGCGAGGCGCGCCTTGCGGTCAAACGCTTCCCGGCTCGCTGAACATGGCAATATCATCTTGAAGGAGTACCAGGTTGGGCGCCAATTCCTTTGGCGGCTACTGTTTACTGCGATGGGATAATAACATCAATATAAGCACCAAATTCGTGCCCTGATCTGGCGTTATTGGTCGGGCGACAGACTCCTAGTCTTTTCTCAGGGCATCACTCACGGCTATGGGTGTCGGGTAGCGCAGCATAATGACATAGGCCGAGACGATAAAGGTAATAAGCGTCGTCGTCTGGATCAGGTAGGATGCCTGTAGCCCAATAGCGCCGGCATTAAGCGCCAGTACGGCGATCATCAATGAGAACTCGCTGGCCTGTCCCAGTCGCACGCCGACTTCATTCGGGAGGGTTCCGGATTCGCCTGTCTGTTTTAGCAGTCTGCTGAAAACAAACGGTTTCATCACCAGCATTAAAACAGCCAGTGTTATTGCAGCAAATGCTATGTCGGGCAACATTGGCAAGTCAAAGCTGGCACCAAGCGAAAAGAAAAACATGATAAGAAAAAAGTCCCTCAGCGGTTTGAAGCTCTCGGCAATGAAGCGTGCGATCGGATTGGTTGCAAGCGACACGCCGGCAATAAATGCACCGATCTCGTAGGACAGTCCAAGGACATCTGCGAGTTGTGCCATGCCGAGACACCAGCCAATTGCCGTCAGGAAGACGTATTCCTGAATAGTGTCAAAACGTTGTATCAGGGGTACGAGTATATAGCGCTCAAACAGAAAGGAGAACACTATCAGTACGGGCACGGCAATTGCCAGTTTGCCAATCTGCTGCCATTCCATTCCGGTTTGTGACGCACCTTCGAGGAGCAACAGGATAGCTATGGCGATAATGTCCTGTAGCAGCAGGATGCTGATCATGACCTGGCCAACATGTCGGTGGTGCAGCGCGGTGGTCGGTAACAGTTTCAGGCCAATAATCGTACTTGAGAACATCATTACAGCGCCGATGATGATGCTTTCGGTGATCCTGAAACCGAATATCCAGCTGATTGCAAATCCAGTCAGGCCAAAGGCGAGGGAGCTGAGTACGGTTACCGTGATTGCTTTTTTCAACATTCTGGCCAGTTGCCAGGGATGCAGGTTCAGTCCCAGCAGGAACAGCAGGAAAATGATGCCAACATGACCGATCTGCTGAATGATGGATGGGTCGTCGACCAGTTTCAGTCCCCACGGTCCGAGTAGTCCACCCAGAAAAATATAGGCAACCAGCAATGACTGACGGGCAAACAGGGCAATAGCGGCAAGTACCGCGGCGCCGGTAAAGATCAGGAAGATTGAAAAGAGAAGGGAATCATCCAGCATGTAAGGAAGATTCTATAGTCTTGACTGGCTAACACAAGGCCTGCTCAGTGGCGGGCCTTGAAAATAGAGTGGGGTGTTCGGCTTGCAGCAGACTACTGGACCAGTGCCGCTTCTTCAGGAACCGGCACCTGCAGTGTCCAGAGCAGTTTACCTGTGCCGGCAAGGATTCTGTAGATCGAGAAGCTTACGTCATGCAGGCCATTGACGTTGTCGATCCGGGCCGTGAAAAGCTCGTTTTCGGAGTCGAGCACATCAAGCAGTGTGCGTTGACCGATTTTGAACTGCTTGGCATAGGCGTTACGTGTCAAGATACTTGCTTCAACGTGAATTCTCAGGCTGTCCAGTTGTGACTTGGCACGCTCATAGCCGTACCAGGATAACTGGATGCTCTCGATTACTTCCCGGCGGGTCTGGTTTCTGACTTCCTTGGACTCACTCAGCAGGTATGCAGTTTCCTCGCGGCGTGCCATGTCCTTGCCACCGGTGAAGCTGTAACGGCCACGCAGCATCAGCAGGGCATCGCGGTTCGAGCCTTTGATACCGTCGATATCATCATTGCGCGAACCACCAGCCTCGATGTGGACACGTGGGAAGAATGTCGATTTCGCAGCACGTTGTTGCTGCCGGGCAGCTTCAACATCGGCTTCTGCCGATTTCAGTATCGGGTGGTTGTCCAGTGCAACCTGGATGGTCTCGTCAAGACTGGCAGGCAGCAGGTACTCAAATGATGTCGGCTCTTCCAGACTCACGGGTGCACGGCCGACGACATTTTCAAATGCAGCATTTGCATCCCGCAGGTTGTTCTGTGATGTAATCAGATTGGTCCTGGCCAGGGCCAGGCGTCCGAGTGTTTGCTGGGTGTCGGATTCACGGCCAACGCCGCGTTCACTGCGTTTGCTGACGAAACCATAGATCCGCTCATGTATTGCGAGGTTTTCCTCGGCCAGTTTAACCAGCTTGTGCTGGCGCATCACGTCAAGATAGACCTCGACACTGCGCAGGCCGATGATTTCCGATGTGCCAAAGGTGGAATAGGCGCGTGAATTAACGCGTGCTTTTTGTCGATCGAATTCACTCTCGGTACCAAAGCCGTCAAACAGCAACTGGCGTCCAATGATTTCCATTTCCGTACGGTTCATTGACCGGCGTCCATGGCCGGTGGCACGGGTAGTCGGATTATTGGATGACTCCCAGCCTCCACCAACAGTGATATCAGCAGACGGGAAAAAACCGGCACGGGCCTGCTCCATTTCCTGATTAACCGCGTTGCGCTGGTTTCTTGCGATCAGGACACCCGGATTGGTCGCGACGGTCTCCGATACGACATCGTATAGCGACTCGGCCATCGCTGTGGGTGAGAGTAACAACCCGAGGCTGGATATCTGCATGAATCGTGAGCTCAGGTTTCGCATCGTGATACGTCCTTTGGTCCCTGGGTGACATGGTTGAAACCGGAATGGACGTGGAGTTTGCTGAAGTTACCGGTAATTATCAAGAGATATCATTGAGAAACAGTGCCAGGTGCAGGCGGTTCTCAATATTGAGTTTACGAAAGATGGCGCTCAGATGTGCCTTGACGGTGCGTTCGGAAATCGCCAGTTCGCGTGCAATGGTCTTGTTGTTGCCACCGAGGTGTACCATCCGTGCGACTTCCAGTTCGCGAGGCGTCAAACAATCGACGAATACCGTGCCGGTTGTGCGACTGCCTGCACTGGAGTTGCTCCGGGTCTGTGCGAGGTTTTCGATGATCTGCGTGATCAGGTTGCGCGGCATCCACAGTTCTCCCGCACAGACGGCATTCACTGCCTTCCTGAGCAGGGCCGGTGAAATATCGGGCGAACAGAAACCATGTACCCCGACCTTGTAAAGCGCGACCTTGTCCAGATCCATGGTTTCAGACGAGGTGATCAGCATAATGCGCAGTGATGGGTGTTGCGACGATATCCCGGCAAGTGTCTGCTCGGGTGTTTGACAGACAAGCTGAGGGTCCAGTAACAGCAGGGCGGGTTGCTCGCTGTGAATGCAGGCAACCGTATCGCTCCAGTTGCTGGCCCTGGCAAGGGTGAAGTTCAGCTGCAATATATCCTGGCAGTTATTTACCAGCGATGAATTACTGCTTGCAACCAGTACCGTGTACCCATTCTGACAATCTGTCATATCAAGTCCATTATTCATCTGACTTTTCTGCTAGCGTTCACGCAAGGCCATTTCCCTTGCCCGCAGAACCGGTTTCATCAGGTAGTCAAGGACGGTTTTCTCACCCGTCAGGATGTCTACTACCACTGTCATGCCGGGGATAATTTTCAACGGCTGCGCCTCGGTGCCAAGATAACCGCGCTCGGTCCGGACGCGGATCAAATAAAAACTTTCCCCGTTTTCGTCAGTGATGGTATCGGCACTAATGTGCTCGAGTTTAGCCGGCAGACCGCCATAAATTGCATAGTCATAGGCGGTTAGCTTGACCTGGGCATCCTGGTTTGGACGCAGAAAGGCGATGTCAGCCGGCCGGACGTGGGCTTCGACCAGCAGCGTACCCTCAATGGGGACAATCTCTATCAGGTCCATGCCCGGCTGGATGACGCCACCGATGGTTGTGACCTTGATTTGCTTGACCTCACCCCTGACCGGTGAGCGTACCAGGGTGCGGGAGACTCGGTCTTCCTGGCTGCGGAGGTTCTCTTCCACGCCCGAGAGTTCGGCTTCCACCTCGTTGAGTTCACCACGGGCCTCGGTACGGAAACTGATCTCGAGGTCCTTGATCTTGTCCTGCATTTCCTGCATCGCCGATTCCAGACGCGGGATAGCCAGTCGACTGGCATCCAGATCACCCTTGAGATCATTGACCGAGCGTTTCAGGCGCAGGATCTCGACCTCGGAAATTGCGCCTTCATCAGCCAACGGCTCGGACATGAGCAGTTCCTGCCGCACCAGTTCATAGCTGCGTGCAAACCTGTTCTTCCTTGAGTGCAGTTCAGCCAGTTCATGTTTCGTCTGGGCTTCCTGCTCACGCAGAATATCGAGGTTTGACTGCAGTCCGGTTACACGTGACTCAAACAGGGCGACTTCGTTCTCGGCAAGTTCCTTGCGTTCGCTCCAGACAGTCTCGGGTATCTGCAGGGACTGGTTGTCGGCCTCGGCCTTCAGGCGGGCGGACTTGGCCAGCAGGGCCAGGTATTTCAGTCGGGTTTCGCGAAAGGTCGAGGAAAAGCGGGTGTCATCCAGTTGCAGTAACGGCTGGTCCTTTTCGACCCGTTCGCCTTCCCTGACAAGGATGGCATTGAGGATGCCACCCTCCAGATTTTGCACGATCTGGATCTTGCCCGACGGTATTACCTTGCCTTCACCCCGGGTGACTTCGTCGAGAGTGGCATTTGTGGCCCATCCCAGCGCCACGATAAAGAACAGTACCGTGGCTGCCAGGATCAGGTGACTGCTGCGGCTGGTGCCCATCAGTACTGCGGCATTGACGTTGGAAATGAACTGCTCATCACCGGCTTGCAGTTTTTCAATGTCAGCATTGTCAATGTTATGGACAGGGTCCGGCAACATATTATGAATACGGTTGATCATGATTTTGCCACCCTGATATCTCCCTGCTTGAGTGCGTCGAGGACGCGGTCCTTCGGACCATCAGCAAGGATACGGCCGCCATCAAGCACAATGACACGATCAACCATACTGAGCAGCGAAGCACGATGCGTGACCAGGATAAGGGTCTTGTCACCGAGCCAGTTGGCGAATCTCGTTTTGAATAATTCCTCGGTGGTGTTGTCCATGGCGTTGCTGGGTTCATCCATCACCATGATCGGCGGATTACGGAGCAGGGCGCGTGCGACAGCAATACTTTGCCGTTGGCCACCGGAGAGCCCCTCGCCACGTTCGCCCACCTGCATGTCAAATCCGGATGGATGCTTGTTGACAAAATCGGTGACGCCGGCAATTTCGGCTGCAGCCAGTACCGCGTGGTCATCGGCATGTGGCATGGCCAGCATGATGTTTTCCTTGACGCTGCCATAAAAAAGCAGCGTGTCCTGTGGTACATAACCGATATTACGGCGCAGGTCTGCCGGGTTTAGCTGCCGGCAGTCGGCGCCGTCGACCAGGACAGCGCCATCATCGGGTTCATACAGTCCGAGTAACAGTTTCTCGATCGTGGTCTTGCCGGAGCCAATTCGGCCGATAATGGCGACCTTTTCCCCGGCGCGCAGTTTGAAAGAAAGGTCTGACAGCGCCGCTATACCCTGGCCCGGGTAAGTGAAGTTCACATTGCGGAACTCGACAGCGCCATTGATGACCGGGCGGTCGAGGAAATTGCGTTCCGGTGACTGTTCCAGTGGCAGTGCCATCAGGGCATCTGTCGATTTGTAGGCAGCGCGTGCCTGGTGATAGCGGCTCAGGGTTGCGGCAACCTGTGCCAGAGGTGCCAGTGCCCGGCCTGTGAGGATGGTGCAGGCAATCAGGCCGCCGAGACTGAGTTCACCATCGGCAATCAGATATACGCCATATATGACAACGGCAACGGTGGCGAATTGTTGCAGGAAGACTGTAATGTTGACTGCGCTGGATGACAGGAAGCGGGTCTTCAGGCCGAGGTTGGCGATGTTGCCGGTGATCTGTTCCCAACGGCCCTGCAGAGGGCTTTCTGCGCCCATGGTCTTGATGGTTTCAAGCCCGGTCAGGGTCTCGATCAGGGTTGCCTGCTTCTGCGAGGCATGTCGCAACAGCTCCTGTACTCTGGTGGCCATGAATCGCTGGACGATAAAACCTGTCAGCAGTGACAGGGGTAACACGGTCAGGGGAACCCATGCCAGCGGTCCACCAATAAACCATATAATAAGGATGAAGAGAAATACGAACGGCAGATCGATCAGTGCTGTCAGGCTGGCCGAGGTAAAAAAGTCGCGGAAGGAATCGAATTCGTGCAGGTTGCTGGCAAAGGCACCTACCGATGCCGGGCGGGCGGCAAAGCGAATACCGAGTATCCGTTCGAACAGGGTGGCGGACAGGATAATGTCAGCACGTTTGCCGGCGACGTCCACGAAATAGCCGCGCAGTGTTTTCATCAGCAGGTCAAAACCAAAAACAGTGACTATGCCAATACCGAGTACCCAGAGCGTTTCCACGGCATTGTTAGGCACGACCCGGTCGTAGACGTTCATTATGAATAATGGCGATGCCACGGCAAACAGGTTGATCAATAGTGAGGCGAGCAGGACTTCACCGTATATTGGCCACGATGCCGTGAAGGTGTCCCAGAACCAGTGATGCGGACGGCTAATTACCGTGTCGTTGGTACGCTCATCAAAATGGAAGGCTGGCTGGAGGAAGATGGCATAACCGCAATATTCTTCCTGCAGGGTATCGAGTGGCTGCTCGCTGACGCCTTCACGTGATTCAGGTGTGAGCAGTCGCACGCTGCCATTTGTATTGATTCGTTCAAGTACGCAGGCACGACCATTGTTTAGCAACACTATCGCCGGTAGTACCAGGTTGGATATTTCCTGCAGTGTACGTTTGATCACACGGGCGTTTATATCGGCGCGCCTGGCGGCGCGGATCAGCAGCTCCGGCGTCAGTTTGTTATCAACCTGTGGCAGGCCCGCCGTCAACGAGTCGGCCGTTCGTGGTGAGTTGAATAGCTTGCAGATAATTTGCAGGCAACCCAGCAACGGATCATCATGCGTCGATCCGTCGAGGGGTATGTCCCACGTGCCTTTGGGTACGGTTCCCGGTTGGGTCATGGTGTCATGATTTCCTTGATGCTGCTATATTTCCATACTATACAAGGTGATACAACGCTTTCCTGTGTCGGTATATTAACGCTGCGCAGACATTAACCGGCATGGGAGGTCATCGGCGCCCCGACAGCCATATTTAGTTCCCCATGAGAAATGCGGGTTAAAGCTGCTTCTGGGCATGGTCGATAACACACGGTATGCCATACGTAAAACGCAATGCAGAGGGGCAGATCATTGGTCTGTCGGAGCATCCACAGGATGGCGACGGTGAAGATCTGTCACTCGGTGATCCGGAAATACAGGCGTTTCTGTCCCGTGCAAGATACCAGCTTTCATCATCAGATACGGAAACCATCCGTGTCATTGAAGACCTCGTCGATGTGCTGATTCAGAAAAAACTTTTACTGTTGACTGATCTCCCGCAGGCGGCACAGAAGAAACTGATGGAACGTCAGCGGATGCGCAGCAAACTCGGTTCGCTGGGCAATCTCATGGTCGACGAAGAAGATATCCTGTAATCCGCAATACTCTGTCTAGACCGGTTCCGGTTTGCCTGACAGGAAGCCCTGTATACCGTCGACATTCAGCCTGCCGATTGTCTCGGCTTCCGCTTCGGTTTCAACTGCTTCGGCAATGATCTGGATATCAATACTGTGTGCCGTATCGCTCAATGCCTGGACAAAAAAACGGTTATCACTGTCCTGGTCAATGCCATGTATATAGGGCCCGTCGATTTTCAGGTATTGCACGCCGATGTTGCGCAGGTAGCCAAGGGAATGAAAGCAGCGGCCAAAGTGATCAATGCCGCAACCACAACCCAGTTTGGTGAGTCGCTGAATGATACTGATTGCAACATCGGTATCTCTCAATACGCTGTGCTCGGGTAATTCAAATATCAGCCGTGACCGGCAGTCCGGTTTGGCGGACAACTTCTCGAATAACCAGTCGATAAATGCCGGATCATGCAGCGAACTCGAAGCAATATTGACCGCATAAGTTTGGCTCATGTCTGCATCCGAACCAACGTGGTCAAGCAGCTTGCCAATGGTTACTTTATCGAGCTCGCTGGCCAGATTGAGCCGTTCAGCCATGGGCATAAAAATACCGGCAGGCACCGGTTCACCGTTAGTGTCTGTAATCCTGGAGAGGATCTCGGTATGTAGCAGGGTATGCCTGTCTGTTCCGACCCTGTATACCGGTTGTGACAACAGGGTGATGTTTTCATTTGTAATAGCATCCTTCAGGAAATTGCGCCATTCAGTCTTGCCGCGTATCGGCGCCTGATTATCAGCCATGGGTTCATAACGTTTCCAGGTATTTTCGCCACTGGCCTGCGCTGAACGCATGGCGATATCGGCTTCTGCCAGTACCTTGTCGGTGGTGCTGCCCGGTTTCCAGAGCGCTATGCCAATATGTGCGATATCAAGGTGAGTCACAATTCCCTCGACATGGAGTTGCAGTAACTCATTGCAGAGCTTGCCAGCCAGCGTATCTGCTTCAGTGGCAGTCATATTGACGGCCAGGACAGCAAAACCGGCGCCAGAGATTCTGAACAGATAGCAGTTCCCGATATTGCCAGTGCCTTCGTCCAGCAGTCTGGCGGCCCGTTGCAGCAGATGGTCCCCGGCCGGGTAACCGGATGTGTCATTGACAGCATCCAGCTGATGGAGTTCGACCAGCAGCAGGGCGCCAGGTGCGGATGTTTCTTTCGTACCGGCGAGGTTCTGAAATTGCCGGTTAAACCAGCGACGGTTGCCTGCGCCGGTGAGTGGATCAAGATATGCCTCGGTTCGCAGACGCTCGGTCAGGGCCGAGTGCTCGGAGAAGCTTTCATTGACCTTGTGGCTTAGCCGGTTCATGGCCTCTACCACGCGGCGCAGTTCACGTGTTCTTGGCAGTTTCTCCTGTATCGTGTAGTTGCGGTTGCAGATGGCCTCTGCCTGTGACTCCATGCCTTGTAATGGTCTGAGCAGCACGCGGATAACCAGCAGTCCAAGCAGCATGACAGTCAGGGCGGTGAGAAAGAACATCCAGAAGGTGTCCATCGTGTTTTGCCATAATTCACGATAGGCATAACCGGGGTGACTGCTGACCTGTACTGTTCCCGCCTGTTTCCAGCTGGACATTACCAGTGCCTCGGCAGTCGGTGTTTCCAGTGTGATGTTATTGACGAACCAGGCGGGTACGTTGCCCAGCCTGACCGGGTTGCTGCGTTCTGCCAGGGTTGTGCCATCAACGTCAATCACGGCGATATACCGGTAATAGCCACGATCGAAGATGGCGTCGATCATGGCATCCATAACCGGCAAGTCATTACTCTGCATGGCAGCCGATAACGACAGCCCCAGTGACGTGGCCGTGTCCTGGGCATGGGATGTCAGCTGTTCGTCGATAAAATGACGCAGGTTGGCAGTGCTGATACTGATCGTACCGATGAAGCCGGTGATGAACAGTATGCTGACAATCAATATGAGTTGTCGGTAGAGGGTCATGACATCAACACCATTTTCTGAAGCGTTTGCAGTATAGGTTTAAACGGGCTGCTTTGCCTGGCGTGTCAGCGTGTGTACTCACTGTTGATGCGGGCGATGACATCACGCCATGGTCCAAGGCGGCTGGCCTTCCCGACATGTTTGTCGTTGCCAGTACGCGACTTGGCCAGCCACAAGCCATCGCCATTGAAACTGTAGACTGGTAACAGGTCTTCACGTTTGCTGGCGGTCTTGATCTCGGTATCCAGGTTGTCCAGCACCAGTGGTTCCGCATCAGGTGACGGGAAGTAGGTCAGCACCATGTGCGCCTGGTTGAGTTGCAGTGCCTTGACGTAGGTCAGTCGCAGCTGGTCAGCCGGGATACCCATTTCAATCAGGGTGAAATATTTTGCGATGGAAAAATCCTCGCAGTCACCGCCATTGGTCGTCAATGTCTGCAGTGGTGTCGCCCAGTAATCATGTTCGCCCCAGTGCTTGTCATCATTGACAAATTCGAGCTCGTTGAAAAACGAGTTGACGCGCTGCAGTTTGTCGGTGTCAGACAGTCGCAAGCCGGACCGCATCAGCTTCTGCCAGAAGACGACACGGCGGCGTGCGTACTCCCCGTGCTCCAGCTGGATTTTTGCAATGGCCTGTTTGTTGAGTGTGAATTCGCCACCGATACCGGGAATACTGCCCAGCAGATAGATGCAGACAGCGGCAGCCAGCAGCTGCCACCAGGCTAAACCCTCGTGTTCTGTAGCTGCTGCAGTTGATCGTGAATATGCACTATCAGCCCCACAGAGGGTATGGTTCAATGTGCTGGACGGTACAGGTTCGTGTTTGCTGGCTGGACGGGTTGTCACGGGTCGCTGGTCACTCACGATGGATTTATTTCGGCTATTCCATGGGTTATCGGCATACCGGACAGGGTTCTTTGAGTTTTTCTTGGCTGGCAGGGATGCCATACCCCGATGCGCCCGCAGCCGGTGTGCTACCTAAGTCCAATTGTGTCGCTTGTGGGGCTGGCATAGACTGTGTTGCACCTTAGGAAACAAATAGTTATGAAAAAAATAACGATAACGCTTGCGTCGGATGAGAGCCCCGCACTGCTGGATTGTGCGGATCTGCTGGAAGCCAGCCTGGATTTCGAACTGGTAGCGTTGCTGACGGACCTGACCGTACAGGGCGCATGGCAGGCCCTGGCCCGCTCCAGTGTGCTGGTGATCGATGAGGCCCTGGTGCTGCGTGATGGCTTTGAGCCACTCAATATGCTGCTGGCCAGCTATCCCGAGGTACGCTGTTTACTGTTATTGAAGAACTATCAGAAAAACAAAATGATCTGGACGTTGATGCAGGGTGTTCGAGGCGTGCTTACGGTTGATGAAATTCGGCCACAACTACATAAGGCGATACGCCAGATTATGGCCGGAGAAATATGGATGCCACGGCATTTGATGCAGCCAATCAGAGAGGGCCTACAGCAGGACGGTGATGGCTCCTATTTCTTCATCAAACCGACCAGCATAAAAGAGTGGGTGAAATGGCACTGAAAGATAATGGTATGGTACCTGGGTACCATGGACAGCTACTTGATATTAAGTAAAGTTTATCAATATGAATGCACTTCTATCCCTGTGGTAATCTTAAAGATAGACAAATCATTAGCATAGGGGCCATAGGCAGGGGGCAAAGATATGGCAAGCATCAAGATTGGCGCAGTCGAAAACCTGCACGGGCAGGTTTCGGTTATTCATGCTGACGGTTCCACGGAAGTGCTGCAGCCGGGTAACGCTGTATATGCAGATGACACGGTGATTACTGCCGAGGATGGCACTGCCAGTATCCGTTTTCTGGATGGTTCAACGTACATTCTTGGTCCCGATTTCACAGCCATTCTCAATAGCGACATTTTCGACCCGGCCGGCTTTAGCCAGCCGGCAACTGTCGACGATATGGCACAGCTGAATGATTCCGCTCTGCTTCCCGGTATTGAACAGCCGACCGTATTGTCATCGGCCATAACCGATACAGACGAAATCCTACAGGACATCCTCGAAGGTGAAGACCCGACCGAGACGGCAGAAGCCCCGGCTGCCGGTGAAGAGGTACAGGAAGACAGTGGCAACACATTTATACGGATCGCGGAAAGCGGCCGTGCGGTAACACCTGATAGTGGTTACGAAACCACCGGCATTGGCTATGGTTTCACCGATGTCCGCGAGGAGTTGCTGCAGACGCCGACGAACCGTGCACCGA
>JBDLJX010000081.1:0-11815 GCA_039714155.1 Pseudomonadota bacterium
GCCTGGGTCGGCTAACTTCCGTACTTAATTAATAAATAATACCCCTGCAGTCGCTTGCGGCATTGACACCACAACCGGCTGGCGGGAAACTACCCGCTGCCGAGACTCAGCAAGGGAGATTTGTCTGATGGTGCTACAACACGTGTGGGGCCTGTTCACCAATCCCAGGAAAGAATGGGAGGCGATACGGGATGATGAATGCACGGTCGGCAAGTGTTACGCGGTCCATGTGCTCATTCTTGCTGCCATCCCGGCAATCTCCGGTTTTATCGGCACGACCCAGTTTGGCTGGCAGATCGGTGCCGGCGATCCCATCAAGCTCACCATTGAGAGCGCGGCGATCATCGCGGTGCTGTATTACCTTGCCATGCTGGTCGGAGTCTATTCCATGGGCTGGATGATCCACTGGATGGGCGAGACCTATGAGGCAAAAGCGCAATTGTCACAGTGCGTGGTGCTGGCGGCCTACACGGCAACGCCGTTGTTCCTGATCGGCATCATGGAACTGTATCCGGTGTTATGGCTGAATATGGTGCTGGGTATCCCGGCGCTGGCCTACACCGTGTACCTGCTTTATACCGGTCTCCCGATTATGATGGGTGTGTCGGAAGATCGCGGTTTCCTGTTTTCCAGTGCGGTACTTGCCGTCGGGCTGGTTGCCTTCGTTGCGCTGCTGGCGGCCACGGCACTGCTCTGGGGTATGGGCCTTGAACCGAGCTTTACCCGCTAGCCGCTTGTCAGTGTCGCCGCGCGGGACCCGTTGAACCAATAATTAACCAGTCAGGGAGGGTCGGGATGGCCGATCAACAGACCTACAACTACACAGTCGTGCGGCAGTTTTCCATTATGGCGATCGCCTGGGCAATCGTCGGTATGTTAGTGGGCGTTCTGATTGCCGCCCAGCTGGCATGGCCGGCGCTCAACTTTGATGTTCCCTGGCTGAGCTTCGGCCGCCTGCGGCCGCTGCACACCAATGCCGTGATCTTTGCCTTTGGCGGCTCGGCCCTGTTTGCAACCTCGTATTACGTCGTCCAGCGTACCTGCCATGTGCGGCTGATCAGTGACAAGCTGGCCGCATTTACCTTCTGGGGCTGGCAACTCATCATTGTGCTGGCCGCGATTACCTTCCCGCTGGGCCTGACGCAGAGCAAGGAATACGCGGAGCTGATCTGGCCGATCGATATCCTGATTACACTGGTCTGGGTGGCCTACGCCGTCGTCTTTTTCGGCACTATCGTGAAACGGCGCGTGCAGCATATCTATGTCGCCAACTGGTTTTATGGCGCGTTTATCATCACCATCGCGATGCTGCACATTTTCAACAGTGCCGCGGTACCGGTAGACCTGCTGCATTCCTACTCCGCCTATGCCGGCGTGCAGGATGCCATGGTGCAGTGGTGGTATGGCCACAACGCCGTCGGCTTTTTCCTGACTGCCGGGTTCCTCGGCATGATGTATTACTTCGTGCCCAAGCAGGCCGGCCGGCCGGTGTATTCCTACCGCCTGTCGGTGGTGCATTTCTGGGCGCTGATCTTTACCTATATCTGGGCTGGCCCGCATCACCTGCATTACACGGCACTGCCGGACTGGGCGCAGTCGCTCGGCATGATCATGTCACTGATCCTGCTGGCGCCAAGCTGGGGCGGCATGATCAACGGCATCATGACGCTGTCAGGCGCCTGGGAGAAACTGCGTACCGACCCGGTGCTGCGCCTGCTGGTCGTTTCCATTTCATTCTATGGCATGTCGACCTTCGAGGGACCGATGATGGCCATCAAGACGGTGAATGCGCTGTCGCACTACACCGACTGGACCATTGGCCACGTGCATTCCGGTGCGCTGGGCTGGGTCGCGCTGGTTTCCATGGGCAGCCTGTACTACCTGATCCCGCGGCTGTTCGGGCGTGAGCTCTACAGCCTGAAGCTGGTCGAGGTGCATTTCTGGACCGCCACCATCGGTATCGTGCTCTATATCTCGTCCATGTGGGTGTCAGGCATCATGCAGGGCCTGATGTGGCGCGCCACCAATACCGATGGCACGCTGACCTACAGTTTCGTTGAATCGGTACAGGCCATGCATCCGTTCTACATCGTGCGTTTTGCCGGTGGTGCGATGTTCCTGCTGGGCACGCTGGTCATGGCCTGGAATATCTGGAAGACCATTGCCGGGGCCAAGCCGGCGGTTGGCACCATTCCCGCACCGGCGGCAGCCCACTAAGGAGACGAGTGATGGCAACAGGACATGACAAGATCGAAAAAAACATTGGCCTGATGATCGTGCTGATCGTGATCGTGGTCTCCATCGGTGGCCTCGTGCAGATCGTGCCGCTGTTCTTCCAGCAATCAATGACGGAACCGGTGGACGGGCTGGAGCCGTATACGCCGTTGCGACTGACTGGCCGTGACATCTACGTCAGCGAGGGCTGTTACCTCTGTCATTCACAGATGATCCGCCCGTTTCGTGCCGAGACCGAGCGCTATGGTCATTACTCGGTGGCTGGCGAGTTTGTCTACGACCGGCCGTTCCAGTGGGGCTCGAAGCGTACTGGCCCGGATCTGGCGCGGGTCGGCGGACGCTACAGTGACGAATGGCACCGGGTACACCTGATCAATCCGCGTGACGTGGTGCCGGAATCCATCATGCCAGGCTATCCCTGGTTCGAGACAACACCGGTTGATGCCGGCAACATCAAGCGGAAAATGGAAGTGCTGCGCATGCTCGGTGCACCATACAGCGACGAGCAGATCGAGAATGCACCCGCCGAGCTTGAAGGCAAGACCCAGATGGATGCCGTCATTGCCTACTTGCAGGGCATGGGCACCACGATCAAGATGCGGAGGTAACTGATGGACTTCACGTTCATACAGTCTGTCTGGACCATCGTCATCATGGTGGTGTTTCTCGGCATCGTGGTCTGGGCCTGGAGCGGCAAGCGCAAGCAGCGTTTTGACGAGGCAGCCAACATCCCTTTTCACGAGGATGAGCAGTCATCAATTGAAGGAACGAACAAGGAGAATTCCCATGGCTGATTTCACCAGCAGCTTCTGGAACTGGTACATCATTATCCCGACGGTTGCCGGGATCATTGCCTGTTTTCTCCTGATCCGCTGGCTGTCCAGGGGCGCACCCGTGGACGGTAAGGCCATGGGCCATGTCTGGGACGAGGATCTGGAAGAACTGAATAACCCGCTGCCGCGCTGGTGGCTGAACATGTTCTACATCACGCTGGTGTTCGGTATCGGTTACCTGGTGCTGTATCCGGGGCTCGGCAGCTTCAAGGGTTTACTCGGCTGGACATCGGTCGGCCAGTACCAGAAGGAGGTCGATGTGGCGGACGCCAAGTATGGCCCGCTGTTTGAACGCTACCGCGGCATGGCGATCCCGGCGGTCGCGGCGGACCCGGATGCGCGTCGCATGGGCGAGCGCCTGTTCGTCAATTACTGCTCCACCTGTCACGGCTCCGATGCGCGCGGTGCCCGCGGTTTTCCGAACCTGCGTGACAATGACTGGCTGTATGGTGGTGCACCGGAACAGATCGAACAGTCAATTCTTGATGGTCGCAATGGCGTCATGCCGGCCTGGGAAGCATCACTCGGCGAGGATGGTGTCTCGGATGTGACCGAGTATACCTTCAGCCTGAGCGGACGTAATGTCGACCAGGATGCCGCCACGCGTGGTCAGGAGAAATACCAGACGTTCTGCGTCGCCTGTCATGGCGCCGATGGTAGCGGTAACCAGGCCCTGGGCGCACCAAACCTGACCGACAATGTCTGGCTCTACGGCGGCTCAAAGCTCCGGGTCATGGAAAGTGTTGCCAGGGGCCGCAATGGCCAGATGCCGCCGCACCGGGATTTCCTCGGTGAGGACAAGGCGCATCTGCTGGCGGCCTATGTGTTCAGCCTGTCGACCGGGCAGGAAGCCGAAGACGAATAAATCTGGTTGAGGGGGCCGCCATTATGCCGGTGGTCCGGCCCCGAAAATCGCCTGGGGGACGTCAGTCTGTGGCAGGAGGCTGTATAATCTGCGAACGAACAGTGATACACAGGTGCTCCCATGGCAGACAGGCAAATACCCGGAATCCATAAATGTATTGCGGTCCTGTGGCCGTCCTTTCTGACGGCCGTTATAGCGACCGGGCTGTTTTTTTCCGCATTTGACCCGGCAGAACTGTTTCCTTTCAATGCTGATCTCGAGATCAGTCATATGGGTATCTATACCATCGGTTTTTTCCTGTTCTGGCTGCTAACCGCAGTGTCGGGGATTGGCACCCTGTATTTCGCGATGACCAATTGTATGCGGCAAGCCCCGGATTCCCGGGAACAGTAAGGGGAAGTCATGATGAACGTCCCCGAGGCACAAGGACAGGTTGCTGCCCGTCAGTCTGACGAGCAGGTCGAACAATCCCTCTACGCCAAGCAGCAGAAGATCTATCCGCGCGAGGTGCACGGAGTGTTTGCACGCTTGCGCGCGCTGGGTGTGCTGGGCCTGCTCGGCATCTACTACATTACGCCGTGGCTGCGCTGGGACGGCCATCAGGCGGTGTTGCTGGACCTGCCGGCCCGCAAGTTCCATATCTTCTTTATTACCCTGTGGCCGCAGGACTTCATCTACCTGGCGTTCCTGCTGATCATTGCCGGCCTGTCGCTGTTTTTCTTTACCGCACTGGCCGGGCGTATCTGGTGCGGTTATGCCTGCCCGCAGACCGTCTGGACCGAGGCCTTCCTGTGGATTGAACGCAAGGTCGAGGGCGACCGCATGAGGCAGCAGAAACTGGATGCCTTGCCGATGAATGCGCGCAAGTTTCGCATCAAGGCCACCAAGCAGTTTCTGTGGCTGGCGTTCGCGGCATGGACCGGTTTTACTTTCGTCGGTTATTTCACCCCGATTGCCGAACTCGGTGGGCGCATGCTGGCATTCAGTCTTGGGCCGTGGGAGACCTTCTGGGTTATCTTCTACGGCTTTGCTACCTACGGCAATGCCGGTTTCATGCGCGAACAGGTGTGCTTGTACATGTGTCCGTATGCACGTTTCCAGAGCGCCATGTTCGATGCGGACACACTGATTATCTCCTATCTGCCGGCGCGCGGCGAGCCGCGCGGTTCACGCAAGCGCAGTGCTGACCGGCAGGCAATGGGGCTGGGTGACTGTATCAACTGCACTATGTGCGTGCAGGTATGCCCGACCGGTATCGATATTCGTGATGGCTTGCAGTATGAGTGTATCGCCTGCTCGGCCTGCATCGACGCCTGCGACGACGTCATGGACAAGATGGGCTACGACAAGGGGTTGATCAAATACACCACGCAGAATACCGTTGAAGGTGCGCCGACGCACATTCTGCGGCCACGTATCATAATTTACGGGATTATCCTGCTGGCCATAATGGCCGGCTTTGTGTATTCCATCAGTCAGCGCACATCACTTGGGCTGGATGTTATCCGTGATCGCAATACACTGTACCGTGAAACCGGTGAAGGCCTCATTGAAAACGTCTACACGCTGAAGATTCTCAACAAGGATGATATTGCGCATGTTTATACGTTGACGGTTGGCGGTATTCCGGGTCTGCAGCTGTATACCGACCACGACAAGATCCAGGTCGATGCCGGTGAGGTCAAGGAACTGCCCGTGCGCCTGCGTGCCGACGAGGCTGAACTGAAAGTACGTAGCAGCGAGGTTCTGTTCGAGCTGGTTGCGACGGATGATCCTGAGCTGGCAGTCAGCGAAGAGGCACGGTTTTTGGGCCCGCAGTAGGTTCACCGCAGAATGTAGCCCGGATGCAAACACATGAGATAAAACGCCCCTGGTACCGTGAGCCCTGGGTCTGGTTATTGATTGCGCTGCCGATGACCGCTGTCGTCGGTGGCATGATTACCATCTATATTGCGGTAACCACCAGTGACGGCCTCGTCGAGGATGATTATTACAAGCGTGGCATGGCCATTAACCGGGACCTCGCCCGTGACCGTGCGGCGGCTGACCACCGGTTACAGGCGCACCTCGACGTCGATCTGAACTACCGGCGTGTGACTTTGTCGCTGCAGTCGCAGGGTTATGACTTGCCGGACATGGTGTCGCTTGCATTCCTGCACCCGACGCAGGCGGGTCATGACCAGACGCTGGAGTTACAGAAAGTCGATGTTGACCGGTATTCCGGTACCGTTTCCGGGCTGATGCACGGCAACTGGCATGTGCAACTGTCCGCCGATGACTGGCGCCTGTCCGGTACACTGCAGCTGCCGCAGGCGAAAACCGTGGTAGTGATGCCTGCCTATACCCCCGGTCCCTGAAAACAGTACTGAAGCACGCTTGTCCTGCATCTGAAAATACCCGCTAGCTGATATTCCTGTGGACATGCAACTGACTATCCCTGCCGCCTTCATGGTGGGTCTGTTGGGTGGCGTGCATTGCGTTGGTATGTGTGGCGGTATTGTCGGCGCGTTGACCGGTAGCCTGATGCCGGATGTCAGGCAGTCACGCGGGCGTATGCTGTCAGCACTGTGCGGTTATAACCTCGGCCGTATCAGCAGTTATACGCTGGCGGGTCTGGCGGCCGGCCTGCTGGGGCAACAGGTCAGCACCATCGGGCTGTTCGGCGACTTTCCCGCCGGCCGTGTACTGGCCGGTGTATTCATGATCCTGTTTGGTCTGTACCTCGGTGGCTGGTGGCATGCGCTGCAGGTGTTTGAGAAGGCCGGCGGTCATCTGTGGCGGCGTATCGAACCGTATGGGCGACGTTTGTTGCCGGTACGGCATGGTGGCCAGGCATATCTGCTCGGGCTGCTATGGGGCTGGCTGCCCTGCGGCATGGTATATGCAGTGCTGGCCATGGCGCTGGCCAGCAGCAACGCGCTGTATGGGGGCATGATCATGGCCGCTTTCGGTCTGGGGACACTGCCGCTGATGCTGGCCATGGGGGTGGCATTCGGCAGACTGGCATCCGTGCTGCAGGGCCGTATAATACGCAGCCTCGCCGGCGTCACGGTTATCCTGTTCGGGGTCTACACGCTGCTGCCGAAGGCGGGTCTGCATGACCATCACGGCAGGCATGACATGTCGGGGCATAGCCTGACCAGCCATGACAGCAGTGCACCGGTGGCCGACCGCTGACCACCCTGCTGCGGGTATAATCGGGAATATTAGAAACACAATATATAGTGTTTGACTGTTATTGCCGCAAGCCTGCCAATGGTCCCGCTTGACATTCTCGAAAAATACGTAACTGCCTGATAGGAAAAGTTATTTATACCCCTATAAATGAAATTTGACAGGCCTGTTTCAGGCGCATAATCTTTGTTTCCCGGACACAAGATGTAGTGTCTGAGCAGACAAACCCCGGGTCGATTTGCCGGAATATACGGGCAGGCTCGAAAATATCAAATAGAATCAATAATATAGCAAGGAGGGGAACAGCAAGATGACCACCACCGCATATCTCGAAGCTGTACGCACCAGTTCTGCCGAAGTCGCCATGCAGCCGGCATCGCTGGATATCTGGGAGAAGAAGTACCGTTTGCAGGCCAAGGACGGGTCCCCCGTTGACCAGACGATTGATGACACCTATCAGCGGATCGCACGGGCACTGGCGGATGTCGAGGACACCCCGGAGCTGCGTGAGCACTGGTACATGGAATTCCTCTGGGCGCTGCGCAACGGCGCCATCCCGGCGGGCCGCATTACTTCCAATGCCGGTGCCCGGGAGCACAAGCCGGCGACCTCGACCATCAATTGCACCGTCTCCGGCACCATCCAGGACTCCATGAATGACATCCTCAACAAGGTGCACGAGGCCGGCCTGACCCTGAAAGCCGGTTGCGGTATTGGCTACGAATTTTCCACCCTGCGTCCGAAGGGCGCCTATGTCTCCGGCGCCGGCGCCTATACCTCCGGGCCGCTGTCGTTCATGGATATCTACGACAAGATGTGTTTCACCGTATCCAGTGCGGGTGGTCGCCGTGGTGCGCAGATGGCCACCTTCGATGTCGGGCATCCCGATGTCATGGACTTCATCCGCGCCAAGCGCGAGGCCGGCCGGCTGCGCCAGTTCAACCTGTCGCTGCTGATCACGCAGGAATTCATGGATGCGGTCAAGCATGATACCGACTGGAAGCTGGCATTCCCGATCAACCGCAAGGAAATGGACAGCGGTTTTGACCTGTATGACAACAGCCAGGTGGTCTGGCGTGAGTGGCCGGCCGATGGTGACTACATCACCAACAGTGCCGGCCTGGTGGCCTGCCGGATCTACAAGACCATCCCGGCACGGCGCCTGTGGGACATGATCATGAGTTCCACCTACGATTTTGCCGAACCGGGTTTCATTCTCATTGACAAGGTCAACGAGATGAACAACAACTGGTTCTGCGAAAACGTCCGCGCCACCAATCCATGTGGAGAACAGCCGTTGCCGCCGTACGGTTCCTGCCTGCTGGGTTCCGTCAACCTGACCAAGTTTGTGCGCAACCCGTTTACCGACAAGGCCGGGTTCGACTGGGAGGAATTCCGCAAGGTCGTCGGTGTGTTCACCCGCATGCTGGACAATGTGGTCGAGATCAACGGCCTGCCACTGGATGGCCAGCGTGACGAGATTCATCGCAAGCGCCGTCACGGCATGGGTTTTCTCGGCCTGGGTTCCACCGTCACCATGTTGCGCATGAAGTACGGCGAGCAGGATTCCGTCGACTTTACCGAGCGCGTCAGTCGCGAGCTGGCCGTGACCGGCTGGCAGGTGGCGCTGGATCTGGCGAAGGAGAAGGGTGCGGCACCGATCATGGAAGAGGAGTTCCAGGTCACCGAGGAAATGCTGCGCAAGCGTCCCGAGATGCGCCGTGATGGTTACCTGCCGGGTGACCGGGTCAAGGGCAAGGTCCTGCATGCGCGCTACAGCCGCTACATGCAGCAGCTGGCAAGTATCGAGCCGGAACTGGCGCAGGAACTGGCCGATCGCGGTGCGCGCTTCACGCACCACAGTTCGATTGCACCGACCGGTACCATTTCACTGTCACTGGCAAACAATGCCAGCAACGGTATCGAGCCGAGTTTTGCGCATCATTATTTCCGCAACGTCATTCGTGAAGGCAAGAAGAGCAAGGAAAAGGTAGACGTGTTTTCGTTTGAACTGCTGGCTTACCGCGAACTGGTGAACCCGCAGGCCGATGCCAGCATGGAGGGTGAGAACGGCAATGCCTTGCCGGACTACTTCATCGCCGCTGACCATGTTTCACCGAAGCAGCATGTCGATATCCAGTCCGCGGCACAGAAATGGATCGATTCCTCCATTTCCAAGACCGCCAACGTGCCGACCGATTACCCCTTTGATGATTTCAAGGACATCTACCGGTATGCCTATGACCAGGGCCTGAAGGGCTGCACGACGTTCCGCTTCAATCCGGAGGCCTTCCAGGGCGTACTGGTCAAGGAGAAGGACCTGGAGAATACGATCTACGAGTTTACGCTGGATGATGGTTCGGTGGTCAGCCTGAAGGGTAACGAGGAGGTCGAGTACGATGGCGAGACCCATACGGCGGCGAACCTCTACGATGCCCTGAAAGAAGGTTACTACGGTAAATTCTGACCAGTGGGCATGGATACGAATAAACGGAGCTGAATATGGCTATACAAATCGAAAACAAGATTGTTGATTACAATGTCAGGAAGGACGAACCGCAGTCGGAGCCGCAGACACCGGCAGCAGCGGCCAACGAGGCCGACAAGGCGCCGGTGGTACAGGACAACATCGTACACCTGCACGAGAAGCTGAAGCGGCCGGAGATGCTCATCGGCTCGACCTACAAGGTCAAGACGCCGCTGTCCGAGCACGCCCTGTATGTCACCATCAATGACATTATTCTCAACGCCGGTACCGAGAACGAACTGCGCCGGCCATTCGAAATTTTCATCAACTCCAAGAACATGGACCACTTCCAGTGGATCGTGGCACTGACGCGGATTATTTCCGCGGTGTTCCGGAAGGGTGGTGATGTCACCTTCCTGGTCGAGGAGCTGCGTTCCGTGTTCGATCCGCGTGGTGGCTATTTCAAGAAGGGTGGCAAGTACATGCCGTCACTGGTGGCCGAGATCGGTGATGCCATCGAGTGCCACATGCGCATGATCGGCCTGCTGAAGGATGACAGCCTCGATGAGCACCAGAAAAAGCTGGTGGCCGAGAAACGCGCCCAGTACGAGTCCGCAGTGAATACTACCGATACCAGGGAAAGTAGTGATTTCCCGGAGGGGGCGCAACTCTGCAACAAGTGCCAGACCAGGGCGGCGATCGTCATGGATGGCTGTCTGACCTGCCTGAATTGCGGCGATTCCAAGTGCGGCTAATTATCAGACATCGCTTATATTGTACTTCAGGCCCATTGCCTGATGGTGGCCTGATCGGTTATAAATACAGGTATTGATTGCCCTGTGGCAGTCAGGCAGTAACGAAATAAAAATAACAGTCACGGGGTTCCCGCGGCGGAGGAGGTAGCATGTTTCTGCAACAGAGGCCTATTCCAGGCTATTGGTACAGCAATCTGTCCGGGCAGCTCCTGCAGGTGCGGGCAATTCTCTATACTTCCGGCGAGCGCAGCAGCATTGTGCTGGAAGACATCCACGGCAAACGCAATTATGTCGATACGCCTGGCTGGCAGGCGCTGGATCTGGTGCTGCATTCGCCGGTTGTAGAGAAACAGCACGCCGCCCGCGATCACTGATTTCTAGGGCTGCTCCATCAGCGCGACGATGCGCTGCACTGCGATGCCCAGGTCGTCCGGCACCTTGCCGGTCGGCGGTTGCAATGGCTCCCCGGCATGCACGGCCAGCCCCCTTGCCACCAGCAGGTTGTGGAAGGCAACGAAATCGCGGGTGTGGGTGAGGATGCGCAGCTGGTAGAGTAAACATCCGATACGCCGGCGCAGCCTGTCAAGAATGGAGTTGCCTGCTGCGGCGAACAGCCAGCGGGTCAATGAGCGCCGGGCCTGGTCAAGTGCCCCGAGTTTACCGACCGGCAGCGCCAGCACCGCCAGCGGTTTATGCAGCCGCACCACCTCCACCATCATCGAGATACTGTCGCCGGTCACGACAAAGCCGTCGGCCAGGCCCAGCAGCGCCCGATAGGGGTTTTCCGTGGCGTCGGCCGACCAGCTAAACAGCTGTGCACCGGCAGGCAGCTCCGATTGCAGTGTGGCCACTACCGCCGGCGGTGTGCGGCGGCTGGTGGTGATGTAGGCCGAGCCGCCGGTCGCCTCGATCACGTCGTTAATAATTGCCAGTAACCGCCGTGTGGCTGAGGCATTGAACACGAATGGCCCGGTCGGCCCACCCACCAGGAAGGCCGTCAACGGCCGTGGCAGCCCGGCGAAGCGGACCTGCCAGTCACTGGCGGCTGCGGCAACCGCGGCCTCATCGACCCGCATGAGTGGCAGGGTAATCGGTTGCAGGTTCGGCAATGGCGGGAACTGGTGTTCGGCGCTGTAGATGATCAGGTCATAGTCGCGCGGCATGCTTGAGGGTTTGCCGATGAAGATTATTTTCGTGTGGCCATCGGACTGTTCGCGGATCCACAGGGCGACATTCGCCGGCCGGCGGCCGCTGGTCAGGATCAGGTCGGGCCACGGTGGTTCCAGCGTATCGGTACGTTCGCGGTCGATGTGATACAGCGTCGGACCAACTTTTGGCTTGCCGAAGACAAACTCGTCCAGCACCTGGATATGCTTGTGATCGCACTGCCAGGGCAGGGCCTGCACGATGGATTCGACCTGGGCGTTGTCACCCGGTTTGTCACCGAGCACGACCCAGACGCGGGGTTGGTTTATGGTTGTGCTGG
>JBDLJX010000082.1:0-11548 GCA_039714155.1 Pseudomonadota bacterium
GCCTTTGTTAAGGGAATAGCCATTAACGGCAGGCTGCGCCTTGTCTTGGGTCATTTGTGGGCCTCTGATATGTGCACGTTATCCGTTACACCACACTAGCTTACCGCATTGTCAAAAGTTGATACTGCATATCGGACCGGGTTTCACGACTGGCGCTGGTCTTCTTCCAGATGGGCGCGCGAGCAGTATGAGCGGCCGGCATCCGTGAGCGCTTCGGCTTCGGGTATGTAGATGCCGCAACTGGCACACTGGACCATCTTGCCGGATTTCCGGCTGGCCGGTGTGGCGGGAGGTTTGTTGAAAAACAGTCGCCGGGCTGCCATCACGATAATGGCTACCGCAATCAGGATCAGCAGGGTACGCAATGGCATGGCAGGTTGGTTCCTCGTCCGTTCGACTGGACAATACTACCCTTAATTTGAAACACTGGCAGTATGCACCTGCACGAATACCAGGCCAAACGTTTGTTTGCTGATTACGGTATCCCGGTACCTGCCGGCAGGGTGCTTGATTCCGCGGCCGGGGCCGCATCGATTGCCGGTGAGCTCGGTGGTGATACCTGGGTCGTCAAGGCACAGGTCCATGCGGGTGGCCGGGGCAAGGGCGGCGGTGTTCGGCTGGTGGACAGCAGCCAGCAACTGGAAGATACCGTCAACGAGCTGCTTGGCTCACAACTGGTAACGAAGCAGACCGGCCCCGAAGGCCTGCCCGTTAATGCGGTGCTGGTCGAAGAGACCGTTGCACTGGCGCATGAATACTACCTGGGTATGCTGGTCGATCGCTCCCGTGAACGTATCGCGATCATGGCCTCTGCCTCGGGCGGCATGGATATCGAAGCGGTTGCGGCCGACAATCCGGCGGCCATCCACACGGAGATCATCTCGCCGGTGGCCGGTTTGCAGCCCTATCAATGTCGCAAGCTTGCATTTGCGCTGGGCCTTGAGGGCAAGCAGATCGGTGCCTTTACCCGCCTGCTGACCGGCGCCTGGCGCTTGCTGAACGAGGCCGATGTCAGCCTGCTGGAGATCAATCCACTGGTTGTTAAAACGGATGGTGATTTACTGGCGCTGGACGCCAAACTGGATATCGATGACAACGCCCTGTTCCGGCATCAGCCGCTGGCGGACCTGCATGATGCCAGTCAGGAGGATGCGCGCGAGCATGCTGCCAGGGCGCACGGCCTGAATTACATTACCCTGGATGGCAACATTGCCTGCATGGTGAATGGTGCCGGTCTGGCCATGGCCACCATGGACCTGATCAAACTGCACGGCGGCATGCCGGCAAACTTCCTTGATGTGGGGGGTGGCGCGACCGCGGAGCGGGTCGCCGAGGCCTTCAAGTTGATCCTGTCTGACGATCATGTGCGCGCCATCCTGGTCAATATATTTGGTGGCATCGTGCGCTGTGACCTGATTGCGGAAGGCATCCTGCGGGCCATCAGGGAAGTTCACGTCACCGTGCCGGTGGTGGTGCGCCTCGAAGGCACCAATGCGGCCGCGGGCAGGGCGATGATCGAAGCGTCCGGGCTGGATGTACTGACGGCGATGGATCTGACGGAAGCGGCGCAAAAGGCGGTCGGCGCTGCCTCATGAGCGTACTGGTTGACAGCGATACGCGGGTCATCTGCCAGGGATTTACCGGTGCCCAGGGCACCTTCCACTCCAGCCAGGCAATTGCCTATGGCACACAGCTGGTTGGCGGGGTCACGCCGGGCAAGGGCGGCCAGCAGCACCTCGACCGGCCGGTGTTCAATACGGTACGGGACGCGGTGGTGGCGACCGGCGCCACGGCCAGTATGATCTATGTGCCGGCCGCATTCGCTGCCGATGCCATCCTGGAAGCGGCGGACGCCGGTATCGGGCTGGTGGTGTGTATTACCGAGGGTATACCGGTGCTGGACATGCTGCGCGTCAAGGCCGTGCTGACTGTCACCGGTACGCGCCTGATCGGGCCGAATTGCCCGGGCATTATTACCCCCGGCGCCTGCAAGATCGGCATTATGCCGGGTGAAATCCATACACCTGGCAGTATCGGCATTGTGTCACGCTCGGGAACACTGACCTACGAGGCCGTCTTTCAAACCACCAATGCAGGACTCGGGCAAACCACCTGTATCGGTATGGGTGGCGATCCGATCCACGGCCTGGGCTTCATGGATTGTCTGGCCCTGTTCGAGGCGGACCCGGATACCCGTGGCATCGTCATGATCGGCGAGATCGGCGGTAGCGATGAGGAGCGTGCGGCAGACTATATCAAGGCAAATGTCAGCAAGCCCGTGGTGGCCTATATTGCCGGTGTGACGGCGCCGTCGGGCAAGCGCATGGGCCATGCCGGCGCCATCATCAGCGGCGGCCAGGGTACGGCGGAAGCAAAAATCACTGCACTCGAATCGGCCGGCGTCACGGTGGTACGTTCACCGGCGGAAATGGGCTCGGCGATGGAAGCAGTGCTCGACGGGTGATTTCCCGATGCCTTTATAGCCAATGACAAGGCAAGAACCACTTTCAGATCTGCGCATCGTTATGGCCCAGCAGGATTTCCTGGTGGGGGCAATCGATGACAACGCCGCACGTATTATCGGCGTGTGCCGGCAGGCCCGGGATGAATTGCAGGCCGACATTGTGGTGTTTCCCGAGCTGGCCCTGACCGGCTATCCACCCGAGGACCTGCTGCTGCGACCGCATTTTATCGAACAGTGCGATGCGGCCATGCAGCGCATTAGCCGCGAGGTCAGTGAGGTGGTGGCGATCATCGGCCACCCGGCACAGGCAGATACGCGACTCTACAATGTTGCCTCGGTCGTCCGGTCCGGCAAGATCACCAACCAGTACCGCAAACAGCACCTGCCAAACTACGGTGTGTTCGACGAGATGCGTTACTTCAGACGCGGCAACACAGCGTGTGTGATTACCGTCAGGGATGTTCCTGTTGGCATTACCATCTGCGAGGACATCTGGGAGGATGGACCGGCGCAACAGGCCGCTGACGCCGGTGCCCGCCTGCTGGTCAATCTGAATGCATCCCCCTATCACACCGGCAAGGGCTTTGACCGCGAGGTGTTGCTGGAACAACGCGCCAGCGAGACCGGCCTGCCGGTAGTGTACGTCAACCTGGTGGGCGGGCAGGATGAGCTGGTTTTCGATGGTGGTTCGGTAGTACTCAATGCCAGTGGTGAGGTTACCAGCCGGGCACCGGATTGTGTCGAGGGGCTCTTTCCGGTCGATTTTTCGCTCAACGGACTGGCGGTTACGCCACTGCCGGGTGAGTGTGTGGCGCACCTCGATACGGTCGAATCCATTTACCGGGTGCTGGTTCTCGGTGTGCGCGACTACATTCGCAAGAACCGTTTCCCGGGTGTCGTGATTGGCCTGTCCGGTGGCATCGACTCGGCGTTGACACTCGCCATCGCCGTCGATGCCATCGGTGCCGACAATGTCGAGGCCATCATGATGCCGTCCCGTTATACCGCCGGGATGAGTTGCGAGGATGCGCGTGCCGAGGCCGGGTCGCTTGGTGTCGATTACCGGGAAATTTCCATTGAGCCGGTGTTCCATGCCTTTCTCGAGGTACTCGCCGGTACGTTCCGGCAACAGTCGGTCGATACCACCGAGGAAAATATCCAGGCACGTTGCCGTGGCACTATCCTGATGGCGGTCTCCAACAAGACCGGCAGGATGTTACTGACCACCGGCAACAAGAGCGAGATGTCTGTCGGTTATGCGACGCTCTACGGCGACATGGCCGGTGGTTTTGCACCACTCAAGGATGTACCGAAGCTGATGGTGTATCAGTTGGCGGCATGGCGAAACCGGCAGGGCAATATCATTCCGCAACGCGTACTTGACCGGCCGCCGTCGGCCGAACTGGCACCGGACCAGAAGGACGAGGACAGCCTGCCACCGTATACCGTGCTGGATCCGATTCTGGAACGTTATATCGAGCAGGACCAGAGCATCGAGCAGATCACTGCCGCCGGTTTTGATGCGGCAGTGGTCAGGCGGGTTGCCGGGATGGTGGATCGAAATGAATACAAACGCCGACAGGCGCCGCCCGGTGTGCGGATTACCCGGCGGGCCTTTGGCAGGGACCGGCGTTACCCGATTACCTCGGGCTTCCGAGGATCCAGCTCATCAGACTGAACCGCGGGCGTTCCGGGTCCTTGCCTTCACGCAGGGCCGGCAGGGCCCGGTGTTCCGGGTAATTGAGTTCCAGTACGCGCAATGCGTCACTGGCCAGGTCATCCTCATCCAGCTTGTGATAGGCACGCACCATGAACACCAGTGCCCCGGGTACGGCCGGGGTGCGCTGGTAATTCTCGATGACATACTCGCCGCGATTGGCCGCAGCAATATAGGCACCGCGACGCATATAATAGTCTGCCACATGCAATTCGTACTGGGCCATGTTGTTGCGCAGGAACACCATGCGCCGGGCGGCATCGGTGTAATACTTGCTGTTCGGATAACGGCGGGTCAGTTCGTAAAAGTCCTCATAGGCATCACGCATGGATGACAGGTCACGTTCCGAGGGGTCCTGCGGCAGAAACTTGTCCACCAGGGACTTGCCGCGGTTGGTATTGGTCAGCCCCTTGATATACCAGGCGTAATCAACGTTCGGGTGGCGCGGGTAGACCTTGATGAAACGGTCGGCAGTGGCAATGGCCGCATCGGGTTCCTCGTACTTGTAATAGGCGTAGGCGATTTCCAGCTGGGCCTGCTGCGCGTAGCGACCGAATGGATAACGTGCCTCGAGCTTTTCGAAATAATCGATCGCCTGCTCGTAGTTTTTATCGTTCAAAGCCTCCTTGGCGGCCGTATACAATTGATTGGCTGACCAGTCCTTGGTTTTGTCTGCCTGTTCAGGCAGCAGCGCGCAGCCACCGGTCAGCAACAGCAGGGCAATCAGGAAATAACTCGACAAACGCATGGTCTTAAGGTATCAGATTCAACGGTAACTATATGACTGCATCGCGCAGGCCGCAAAGTATAACCCATCCAGCACCCCTACATGGCGCAATCCATTCACCTGACAGTCTGCATTCCCGAATCCATGCGCGGCCGCCGGCTTGACCAGGCCCTTGCCGAACTGGTTCCGGATTACTCGCGCAGCCGCCTGCAACGGTGGATCAGGGCGGGGCAGGTCACGCTCGATGCGCGCCGGCCAAAAACACGTGAAATCGTGCAAGGTGGCGAGCAGGTACAGATCGATGCCGAAATCACTGCAGATCCCGCCGTCAAGCCACAGGCCATACCACTGGATGTGATATACGAGGATGACGACGTGCTGGTGATCAACAAGCCGGCCGGGCTGGTGGTGCATCCGGCGGCGGGTAACCCGGACGGCACCCTGCAGAATGCCTTGCTGCACCACGACCCGGCACTGGCGGCATTGCCCCGTGCCGGCATCGTGCACCGGCTCGACAAGGACACCAGTGGCCTGATGATGGTGGCGCGAAATCTGGTCGCACATAACCGGCTGGTGTCGGCCCTGCAGGCGCGTGCAGTGAAACGGGAGTACCTGGCCGTGGTCAATACCGTGCTGACTGCCGGTGGTGACGTCGATGCACCCATCGGCCGTCACCCGGTCGACCGCAAGCGCATGGCCGTGGTGGCCGGTGGCAAACCGGCACTGACGCACTACCGTGTGGTCGAGCGCTTCCGGGCGCATACCCTGATACGGGTCCAGCTGGAGACCGGGCGTACCCACCAGATCCGGGTGCACATGGCGCATGTGCACTGTCCGGTCGTCGGCGATCCCGTCTATGGTGGTCGTCTGCGACTGCCCAAAGGCGCGACCGAAACCCTGCGAGCCGCGCTGCAGCATTTCAAACGCCAGGCGCTGCATGCCGAGCGGCTGGCAGTCGCGCATCCGGGCAACGGGGAGCCGATGACCTGGGAGGTACCCATGCCGGCCGACATGCTGGAGCTGGTCGGGATTTTACGGGCTGATGCACAGGCGGGTATGGATGACTGATATCGGTATCAAGCCGGCATGGCCGGCGCCACCCGCGGTGCATGCGCTGACGACGACCCGGCAGGGTGGTGTCAGCACAGGTGCCTGGTTCAGTTTGAACCTGGCCGATCATGTCGGGGACGATCCCGGCCACGTTGCGCAAAACCGCACGCGGTTGATCGATGCCCTGCAGTTGCCGTCAGCGCCGCTGTGGTTGCAACAGGTGCATGGCACCCGGGTGATTGATGCCGGTAATGCCGCGTCTGTTCCCGAGGCCGATGCGACCTATACCACGCGTACCGGGGTGGTCTGTACCGTGCTGACCGCGGACTGCCTGCCGGTACTGTTATGTGATCGGGCCGGGAGCCGTGTGGCTGCCGCCCATGCCGGCTGGCGGGGGCTTGTTGCGGGTGTGCTGGAGGCCACGGTTGCCGCCATGGCCGTGCCGGCCGACAGTCTGCTGGCCTGGTTCGGACCGGCGATCAGTGCGCCGGCCTATATCGTCGGTGATGAGGTCCGGGAGGCTTTTATGGCGCAAGCGGCGGAATCTGCGGCGGCTTTCCAGCCGGCGGTAGACGGTGACTGGCATGCCGACCTTTATGCATTGGCCCGGCAGCGGCTGGCGGCCGTTGGCGTGAGCGCGATTTTTGGTGGTGACCGCTGCAGTCTGCGTGAACCAGACAGCTTCTATTCCTACCGGCGTGACGGTGCTGCTACCGGCCGCATGGCCAGCCTGATCTGGCTGGGCAACGGCCAGGAGCGTGTTATACCGTCCGACAGGTAGGGTATGATGCCCTGCCGCGTGATCGAACGACTGAATTCATGCCCCTGTTAGCCTGGATATTCCTGTTTTGCCTGCTTGGCGGTGTGCTCAGCGCCCTGGCCGCTGCACTGTTCCTGGTGCTGAAAGAGTCCCATCGCAACCACCTGTTGCCGCACCTGGTCAGTTTTGCCACCGGCGCTCTGCTGGGTGCGGCGTTGCTGGGTCTGTTGCCACATGCACTGGAGGTGCAGGGCGAGGGCGACTTGCATGCGATACCGATGACAGTATTACTGGGTCTGCTCGGTTTTTTTCTGCTTGAGAAACTGGTGCTGTGGCGGCATTGTCACCATGACCACTGCGAGGTGCATGCGCCGACTGCCGAGATGCGCAATCGTTCGACCGGTACCATGATCCTGGTCGGTGATGGTCTGCACAACTTCCTCGACGGTGTTCTGATTGCCGGTGCCTTCCTGACCGATATTCACCTTGGAGTGGTGACCAGCCTGGCGGTGATAGCACACGAGATTCCGCAGGAGGTCGGTGATTTTGCCGTGCTGCTGCACAGCGGTTTCAGCCGTTCACGGGCGTTTTTCTACAATATCGCGACCAGTCTGACGACGGTCATCGGTGGCGTGCTGGCCTTTTACGCCTTGCAGGATTTGCAGGCCGCACTGCCGTATGTGCTGGCCGTGGCTGCGTCCAGCTTTATCTACATCGCTGTGGCCGACCTGATTCCGACCCTGCATGAGCGGGTCGAATTTATCGTAACATTGCAACAGCTTGTCCTGATCGCTGCCGGTATCTTCGTCATCTATTTCACCCATTCACTGCTGCACTAGCCGACCGGTCTTGAAACGCCCCAAATGCCCCCCATATACGGGGTATATACCGATTGAATAACGGAGGGTGTTGTTTATGCGCATGGACAAGATGACAAGCAAGTTCCAGCTGGCACTGGCAGATGCACAGAGCCTCGCTGTCGGTCGCGACCACCAGTTCATCGAGCCGGCCCACCTTTTGATAGCGCTGCTGGACCAGGAGGGCGGCAGTATCCGGCACCTGCTGGCGCAGGCGGACGTTAATGTCAACCTGCTGCGTTCCCAGCTTGGAGAGCTGCTTGAGCAGTTGCCGCAGGTGCACGGTACTGCTGGTGACGTGCACGTGTCGAATGATCTTGGACGGTTACTGAATGTCACCGACAAGTTCGCCCAGCAGCGTAATGACAGCTACATATCCAGTGAGTTGTTTATTCTGGCAGTACTCGAGGACAAGAGTGGTGTCGGCGAACTGCTGCGCAAGGCCGGTGCCACCAAGGGCACGCTTGAACAGGCCATCGAAAACCTCCGTGGTGGTCAGCAGGTGGATGACCCGAATGCCGAGGACCAGCGCCAGGCGCTGGAAAAATACACCATCGACATGACCGAGCGTGCCGAGCAGGGCAAGCTGGACCCGGTTATTGGCCGTGACGACGAGATTCGCCGCACGATCCAGGTACTGCAACGACGCACCAAGAACAATCCCGTACTGATTGGCGAACCCGGTGTCGGCAAGACCGCCATCGTCGAGGGACTGGCGCAGCGCATCATCAATGGCGAGGTGCCGGAAGGGCTCAAGAGCAAGCGCCTGTTGAGCCTCGATATGGGTTCGCTGATCGCCGGCGCCAAGTTCCGCGGTGAGTTCGAGGAACGTCTCAAGGCCGTACTCAATGATCTTGCCAAGCAGGAAGGCCAGATCATCCTGTTTATCGATGAAATGCACACCATGGTCGGCGCCGGCAAGGCCGAGGGCGCCATGGATGCCGGCAACATGCTGAAGCCGGCACTGGCGCGTGGCGAACTGCACTGTGTCGGTGCCACTACACTGGATGAGTATCGCAAGTACGTTGAAAAGGATGCGGCACTGGAGCGTCGTTTTCAGAAGGTGCTGGTGGATGAGCCAACCGTGGAAGATACCATTGCCATCCTGCGTGGTCTCAAGGAACGCTACGAGGTGCACCACGGTGTCGAGATCACCGACCCGGCGATCGTTGCCGCGGCCATGCTGTCGCATCGTTACATCACGGACCGCCAATTGCCGGACAAGGCCATTGATCTGGTCGACGAGGCGGCCAGCCGCATTCGCATGGAGATCGACTCCAAGCCGGAGGCCATGGACCGGCTGGAGCGCCGTCTGATCCAGCTCAAGATCGAGCGCGAGGCACTGAACAAGGAATCCGACGAGGCATCGAAAAAACGGCTCGAGGCACTGCAGGGTGAAATCGATATCCTGGAGCGGGAATTTTCCGACCTCGAGGAGATCTGGAAGGCCGAGAAGGCCGCGGTGCAGGGGACTTCCCATGTCAAGGAAGAACTGGAACGGGCGCGCATGGAACTCGATACTGCCCAGCGCGCCGGCGATCTGGCGCGCGCCGGCGAGCTGCAATACGGTCGTATCCCGGAGCTGGAGAAACAGCTGACCGCGGCCAACGCAGCGGAAATGCAGGACATGCAGTTGCTGCGCAACAAGGTCAGTGAGGAGGAAATTGCCGAGGTGGTTTCGAAGTGGACCGGTATCCCGGTTTCCAAGATGCTCGAAGGCGAACGCGAGAAACTGTTGCGCATGGAAGACAGCCTGCGTGAACGGGTTGTTGGACAGGACGAGGCAGTTACCGTCGTGTCCAACGCCATCCGCCGCAGCCGTGCCGGTCTTTCCGATCCGAACCGGCCGAACGGTTCCTTCCTGTTTCTAGGGCCAACCGGTGTCGGCAAGACCGAACTGACCAAATCACTGGCGGCGTTCCTGTTTGATACCGATGAGGCCATGGTACGCATCGACATGTCCGAGTTCATGGAAAAACATTCCGTGGCGCGCCTTATCGGTGCACCACCGGGCTATGTCGGTTATGAAGAGGGTGGCTATCTGACCGAAGCAGTGCGCCGCAAGCCGTATTCCGTCATCCTGCTGGATGAGGTCGAAAAGGCGCACCCGGATGTCTTCAATGTCCTGTTGCAGGTGCTGGATGATGGCCGGCTGACGGACGGACAGGGTCGTACGGTGGATTTCCGCAATACCGTGATTGTCATGACCTCTAATCTGGGTAGCCAGATGATCCAGGAGATGACAGGTGAAGACAACTACGAGGCCATGAAGGCCAGTGTGATGGAGATCGTCGGCGGGCATTTCCGTCCGGAATTCATTAACCGTATCGATGACGTGGTGGTGTTCCATCCGCTGGGCCGCGAGCAGATCCGGGTCATTGCCGGTCTGCAAATCGACATTCTGCGCCAGCGTCTGCAGGAGCGTGATATCGGCCTCAATCTCACCGATGCCGCACTCGATTTGCTGGGTGAATCCGGCTTTGATCCGGTGTACGGCGCACGGCCGCTGAAGCGTACCATCCAGAGCCAGTTGGAGAATCCGCTGGCCCAGGAAATCCTGGCAGGGCGTTTCGGGCCTGACGATGTCGTGCAGGTCGATGTCAGCGGCGGGCAGCTGACCTTTTTGCGACAGGCGAACAGCGCGGCTTCCGCTGCCTGAAATGAACCAGGTCCGGTGTAAGTGCAAATCTATTCGAGACCAGGATTGCCTCTCGGTTCAGGGGCAAAGTTTCGCATTCCGTCGATCCAGCTTTTCCATGTACTTCCGTGGTCATGCTTATCGCGGCTGAAGCCGCTCCTGCCAATACCTGTAGGAGCGAATTCATTCGCGATCAGTGCAAGCCGTCGGTGAATAGCGGGGGATCAGATCCTTGCAAGGATCCGGTCCAGTGCCCGGTCTGTCAGCAGGCGTTTCAGAATGGCAAACAGGAAGGTTGGGAACGTCACGTAGTAGCGTGCTTTCGGTCGCGGACTTTCCAGCGCGTGTATGACTTTCTTCAGCACAGCCTCTGGCGGCAGCGTGAATGGTACTGCCGGGCCAGCCCTGGTCAGGCGTTCTTCCATGCGCCGGTATTTCTCCCGGTGTACGCTGTTGCCGGCATCGATGTTGGCCTTGTAGGCGCTGAAGGCATTGTCGCGAAAACGGCTGGTAATCGGTCCGGGTTCAACCAGTGAGACATGAATACCGGTGCCGCGTAACTCCAGTCGCAATGTATCGCTAAGTCCTTCCAGCGCATATTTGCTGGCATTGTAGGCGCCACGGTAGGACAGGGCGACAAAGCCAAGTACCGAGCTGTTCTGGATAATGCGCCCATAACCCTGCCGGCGCATCACCGGCAGGAACTGGCGGGTCAGGTCGTGCCAGCCGAACAGATTGGTTTCGAACTGCATGCGCAGCACATCCCGTGACAGATCCTCGACGGCGCCGGGCTGACCGTAGGCGCCGTTGTTGAACAGGGCGTACAGTGCCCCGTTTGTTCTGCAGAGTGTTTCCTGTACGGCGGCACTCACCGATGCCGGATCCGAGAGGTCCAGCTGCAAGCTCTCCAGCCCGGCAGATTCCAGCCGGGCGACATCATCAACCTGCCGGGCCGTGGCCAGCACCCGATAACCGCGCGCAGACAGACCGTGGGCAACGCATTCGCCGATGCCGGATGAGCAGCCGCTAATCAGTACAGTCCTGTCGTGCATGATGTCATCTAAGCCATTGTTGTATATGCGGGTTGGCCATTATCTACGATGCGATCCTGCCATGCGAATATGAAATATCGTCCCGGGGTGTTCACCGAATACTCCCCGGGAACTGAAAAAACTTGAATGGAATCCTGTCATTACGTAGTATCAGCCGATTCTTGCAGTTTATAAGAACAGTCAAAGTGACATTCGGAGGAGACTCGATGCGTACCAAACGCCTGCTTGTATTGACCACATCCGTTCTGCTTGCCTTTACCGCATCACTGGCGCATGCCAAGGG
>JBDLJX010000083.1:0-11535 GCA_039714155.1 Pseudomonadota bacterium
ATCGCTATTCTGCCCGATATCCGGTGCCAATGGTATTCGCTGCCAGCATTAGTCCCAGCATGGTTTTTGCATCGCGGATCTTGCCGCTGTGAACCTGATCAAGTGCAGCATTGAGGGGTAACCAGTGAATCTCGATGAGTTCCTGCAGCTCGGGTCGGGGCGGCACCTGTGTGAGTTGCGTGGCGAGGAACAGGTGTATCACTTCATCGCAGAAACCCGGGGTCGTACAGGTTTCCCCAAGCGTTTGCCAGGCGGCCGCCTGCAGGCCGGCTTCTTCCTCAAGTTCACGTTCGGCCGTGTGTCGGGCACTCTCACCCGGCTCCAGCTTGCCGGCAGGTAATTCCCATAACCAGCCACCAACGGCATGACGGTACTGACGCAGCAGGCAGACCTGGTTGCGATTATCCAGAGCAACGACTGCGGCACCGCCGGGATGACGCACAATCTCGAGTTCCAGTGCCTCACCGTTCGGCAGTTGCAGCGACTCCAGGCCAAGTCGTACAACCCGGCCCTCGTAAAGTAACTTTGTGGTATGTGACAATGCTGGCTCCCGATAGCCATTGCTATCCGGGTATCTTACTGTAGACCGTCATTGTGAGTGGATCCAAAATGCTGTTTTTTGAACACACGCCGTTGCATTTCGAGTGCACTCGTTGCGGACAGTGCTGTATTGCCACGGATGGTTATCACGTATTTCTGGACCCACCGGAAGCCGAAGCGATCAGGGCCTGGCTGGGTCTGACGACCGGCTGGTTCCGGCGTCGCTACCTGTCCCGGCATGCGGAGGGTGACCTGGTTGCCGCGACCGGGCCGGACGGGCGCTGTGTGTTTCTGGCGGCAGACGGTAGCTGCCGGGTATATCCTGTGCGGCCGCTGCAGTGCCGCAGTTACCCGTTCTGGCCCGAGGTACTCAACAGTAAAACGGCCTGGCAACGCGAGGCGCGTCGCTGCGAAGGTATAAACCGCGGGAAGGCGGTACCACTGACGCGGATTCGGCGGCAGTTGCGGTTGTGTCAGTCAGGCTGAGCCGTGTGTGGCTCAAACACGCAAAACCATTGCCCGGCACCGGCCGGGGCATGCGCATCGTGATAGAGATTGATCATGTTCATGCCACAGGCCGGTGCCAGGGCCGGGCCGCGGGTCATGGTGTCGTAGGCATCGCCTGACAGGAGCTGGTGGGTAACAGTCAGGTACAGGCGATCAAGGACATTGGCGGCGACCAGCGTGCTGAAGACAGCCGGCCCGGCAATTGCGTAAATACTGCGGTAACCACGATTGCCCAGCTCTGCGGCCAACATCCTGCCATCAACGGCAAGGCCGTTGCCGGCAGTAACTACCTCGATGCCATGGTCAGTCAGCGACCTGAGCTTGTCCCGTGGCGCCCCTGTACCGGTGATAACCAGCACGCGCCGGTCGCGGTAGTTGTCAAACGCCGCCAGCGGCAGCTCGAGACTGCTACTGAGTACAGCAATATCCGGCTGCGATGCGAGTCCCTGCTGCTGGCGCCAGTCGTGCAAATCAGCAAACACGGGTTGGCCGCTGACTGGCAATATGTCCTGCGCCTCGCCGGCAGCAGTTTGTCGCAGGAACCGGCCGCTGGTTATCAGTAAATCAGCCTGTGCCGCAAGTTCCTGGTAGAGCCGCCAGTCGCGCGCATTGGCTGTCTGTCTCGGCACTTCGTGACTGCGGCGGCCATCGGCGGCGACGGCGATACGACCATCCAGTGTGGTGATGAAATTACTGAATACGTATGGTCTGCCGGCATGGCTGCGTTCATGCAAGCGGTGTTCCAGGTACAGGCCCTGCAAGCGGGTTTCCGTGCCAGGTACCGGGTAGAGGCGGGTAATGTTCCCTTGAATAGCGGCTGTAGTATTCATGTTGGCAGTATATCAACGCTTCCGACACCCACGGATAACCCTGTCGGCTAACTAATGAACTCAATAGTATCTGTGTTTTACACATGCTGATGTGAAAAGCAAAACGGGGCCAGTCGGCCCCGTTTTTTATACCACCAGCGTACTGGTTCAGGCTTGGACTTTAGACTGCCTGCTCAGTGATATCTTTATCCTGGTAGTCGGCAATGGCAGCCTTGATGGCGTCCTCGGCCAGGACCGAGCAGTGTACCTTGACCGGCGGCAAGGCCAGTTCCTCGGCAATGTCGGTGTTCTTGATTTCCAGGGCCTCATCAAGTGACTTGCCCTTGACCCACTCGGTCAGCAGGGAACTGGAGGCAATGGCAGAACCGCATCCATAGGTTTTGAAACGGGCATCTTCGATAATGCCGTTGTTACCAACCCTGATCTGCAGCTTCATGACATCGCCACAGGCGGGTGCGCCGACCATGCCGGTACCAACCTGCTGGTCATCCTTGTCGAAGGACCCGACATTGCGCGGATTCTCGTAGTGATCCAGTACTTTTTCGCTGTACGCCATTTCAGTATCTCCAAACGAACCTGGTTTAACAGTAACGGGGGGTAATCAGGCCGCGGTTTTCCGGAATCCGGGACCAAACAGTGATTCCTGTGCCTCATCTTCCTGGGTTTCAATCGCATCCGCGAGGGTGATGCTGTCCAGGTAATCGTAAACCTGGTTGCTCAGTCGCTGCCACATCAGCAGGCTGCGCGGAATTTCATTGGCGATGGCCGGCATTTCCTCACGCTTGACCATGTCATCAACCGCGGTGAGGATGTTGGCAACAGTGATCTGGTCGGCCTGGCGGGCAAGGCAATAACCACCACCGGGACCACGCATACCGGTTACCAGCTGTTGCTGGCGCAGGCGTGCAAACAGCTGCTCCAGGTATGATATTGAGATGGACTGCTGGGCAGAGATATCTGCCAGGGTCACCGGTCCTTTGTCGTGACGCAGGGCCAGTTCCATCATGGCTGTCACAGCATGGCGGCCCTTTGTTGATAACTTCATAGCAAACCTCTTTGAATACGGTACTGATCAAACTTCCGCGGTGTACTGATCCGTATCCTGCTACAGAACCACGGTCCCGGATGGCTGTTACTGCCGGGATTTCTATACTAATAATGATAGTAATAGTTGACTGTTTTAATCAAGAATTATCCATAATGCCAAATCGGGGAATAGCGCCGAAAAGTTCATAATATTATTTAAATACAATGAGTTGTAAATATTTCTATCCTTAAGGGGATATGTCGGAAAATATAGCAGGATCTGTGAAGTGGTGACACCATATCCCATCAAACCTTATTTACGTTACGGAATTATAGCAGTTCCCGGGGCGCCGTGCCTGACAGCCAGTGCCATTCAGGTAACAGGTCAGTGCCGACAGTTTACTTTTTGTTACAATCGTAGCCGAAAACAATATCGCAGGAGCGTGCTATGGAAACGCAGTACCCGGCGGACGGTGATCGCCGCAAACAATCACAAGAGAAGTTGCAAGCCCTGGTCGAGACACGGACAGCAACGTTGTCGTTACTGGCAGATCTGGCAGACCGGCAGCCGTTTAACCCGGAACCGACCATGGAAAAGGTGCTGAAGCGCTTCTGCGAGGCACTGATCGACTATACCGCAAGTGCACATTTTCAGTTGTATCGTTACATCGCTGATAACCGCGAGCGACGCCACTCGGTCCTTGCGGTTGCCGAAAAGATTTACCCCAGGATTGTTGAAACCACCGATGTCATTCTGCGTTTCAATGACAAATATGAGTCCATGTCTCTGGACAATAGCGTTGAATTTCTTGCCATAGATCTGTCCAACCTTGGTGAGACGCTGGCTGAACGTATCCAGCTCGAAGACCGGGTTATTAACGCTATGGGTGGAGCCGTACACTAATCTGCTGCCATAACCTGAATCCGAGCGACTCCGAGTGTGACCAGGAACGCAGAAACCTGTCCGGGACTGCGTCATCCTCGTTCTGTGGCCTTTAAGAACCGGCAGGCCATAGCGATCCCCTGAAATAAGAAGGGTATTTACTTCGAGGTAATTTAGTGTATGATTATTAACTAATTTTGCTGATGAATAAAAATATCTGTTAAAACAGCCAGTTATCGTTGATCAGGAGTCAATGGTATGTTCAGGTTTAAAGATGTTAACCGCCAGTATCAGGCCATGGCTTGCGATCGGCGCGATTTTTTGCATGTTGGTTCAGGCATTGCCGCATCCCTGATGTTGCCGGCCGGCTTCGCCAGGGCAGCCAGTCATAACGAGCGTTCGCTCGGTTTCTACAATACCCACACCGGTGAGCAGCTTACGACCTGTTACTGGACCGAAGGCGAGTACTTGCGGGAGGGTCTGCAGCAAATCAATAGCATTCTCCGCGATCACCGGACCGGTGAGGTCTATGACATGGACAGGGGCCTGCTGGATCTGCTTTACCTGCTGCAGTCACACGTCGAGAGCACGCAAAGCTTCCAGATCATTTCCGGTTATCGTTCACCAAATACCAATGCCATGCTGAACAGGAAAAGCAGCGGTGTGGCCAAACGCAGTTATCACATGCAGGGCAAGGCGATTGATATCCGTTTGAACGGTTGCGATCTGAAGAAATTGCACAAGGCGGCCCTGTCACTGAAAGCGGGTGGTGTTGGTTATTATTCCTCTTCTGATTTCATTCATGTTGATATCGGGCGTGTACGCCGTTGGTAAGACACCCTCCCGCTGGTCGCTGGACCCGAAAGGGTTCAACCTTATATGTGATCACTGCTGTCCCACATGCTGACAAACAGTAGCCGTCAAACTGTTACATAAACACCAGGTACAGCTGCAATGTATGATCCGGACAATCCATCCATTCAAACCCTGCTCGACATCATGGCGCGCCTGCGCGACCCCAAAAGCGGTTGTCCGTGGGACCAGGAACAGGATTTCCGGTCGATTGCTCCGTACACACTCGAAGAGGCCTACGAGGTTGTTGATGCAATCGAACGGGATGACCATGCAGACTTGCAGGATGAACTGGGTGACTTGTTGTTCCAGGTGGTGTATCACGCCCGGATGGCAGAAGAGGCCGGCTGGTTCAGGTTTTCTGACGTGGTAAAAAGTATCTGTGACAAAATGGTACGACGCCACCCGCATGTGTTCGCTGATGAATCGATTACCGATGCCGGGGCACAAACCCGGGCATGGGAGCAACACAAGCAAAACGAACGTGGTACTGAGGCAGACAGTGCGCTTGATGGTGTACCTGTTGCGCTACCGGCACTGGCCCGTGCCTGCAAGCTGCAACGCAAGGCTGCACGGGTCGGTTTTGACTGGCCGGACAGTGACGGCCCTGCGGCCAAGGTCAGCGAGGAGTTGGCGGAATTACACACCGAGATCGCAGCCAATGCCGGCTTCGACGCACTGGAAGATGAGGCGGGGGATTTGCTGTTTGCCTCGGTCAACCTGATCCGCCATGCCGGTATTGATCCGGAGTCGGCCCTGCGGCGTGCCAGTGACAAGTTTACCCGGCGCTTCCGGCAGGTCGAGCATCGTTGCCGGGAATCCGGGAGGGCTGTTAACGAGGTCGATCCGGAGACACTGGACAGGCACTGGGAGACGGTCAAGCGGCAGGAGGCAGAGCCCCTGGCTTGAGGATGCCGTGGCAATCCGGTACAAAGGCTGTTCGATATCAATGGCGCATGCCATATTCCACGGGAGTCGCTAAATGGCGGACCAGGCAGATACAAACGTGATTGAGGTCGACAATCTCGTAACCCACTACGGTGAACGGCAGATCCTCAAGGGGCTCGATCTCGAGATCCAACAGGGCGAGATCAGGGTCATCATGGGTGGCAGTGGCTCCGGTAAAACTACATTGATGCGCAACCTGCTCGGGCTTAACAAACCCACCTCGGGCAGTATCCGGATATTTGGCAAGGACATCACCCGCGTCAGTACCCGAGAGCTTTATGAACTGCGTCGCAAGATGGGCGTGGCCTTCCAGGGCGGTGCATTACTGGGCTCGATGAGCGTGGCCGAGAATATCGAGTTGCCATTGCATGAACATACCAGGCTGGATGAGAACACCATCCGGATCATGACCCGCATGAAGCTCGAGGTGGTCAACCTGGCCGGCTTCGAGGACCTGATGCCATCCGAACTTTCCGGCGGCATGCTGAAGCGTGCGGCGCTGGCGCGATCGATCATTATGGATCCGAGCCTGTTATTTTTTGATGAGCCCTCGGCCGGTCTTGACCCGGTTGTTTCGGCTGAACTGGATGAGTTGATACTGCGACTCAAGGACGCCATGCAGGTTACCATCGTGGTGGTGACCCATGAGCTCGAGAGCGCCTTCAAGATTGCTGACAGGATAACCGTGCTGGGCGACGGCCAGGTCATGATGACCGGTACGGTTGATGAAGTGCGTAACAGCGATAATGAAGTGATCCAGGATATGCTGAATCGCCGGCCACGTGAGGAGACAATTGATGCCGAGGAATATCTTGCGCGGCTGACGGCAGAGCGCAGTCAGCAGCGTCATCACTAGCCCGGCCAGGCAGAAACAGCTAATACCGGTCATGTTGCTGTAGGAGCGGCTTCAGCCGCGATGGGTATTCCCTGTCAGCCTGATTCCGGCGGCGCGTTTTCCAGTTCCTTGATCTTTGCTTCCATCCTGGCCAACAGGCCGGGGAAGCCATCTTTCTTGACGATTTGCTGGTAAGAACTGCGATAGTTGCTGATCAGGCTGACACCCTCGATGATGACATCATAGACACGCCACTTGCCGTTTTTCAGGTAAACGCGGTAGTTGACCGGGATCTCGGCACTGCTGGTGATGATCAGTGTATTAACGACAGCCTTCCTGCCTTTCAGCTTCTCTCCCGGGTATTCCACGGTTTCATTTGTGTAGGACTCGATCTTGCTGACGTAGCTGTTCTGGATCAGTTGCGCGAAAAGGTCAGTGAATTGCTGCTTCTCTGTGTCCGATGCCTTTTTCCAGTTGGTTGCCAGGGTGCGTTGCGACATGGCCCGGAAGTCAAAGCGGTCATTGATCACCACGCGCATTTTTTCCCGCCTTGAATCCCGGTCGAGCTGATCATCCTTCAGCAGGGCAATAACGGCGTCAACCGAGGCGCGAACCTCATCGGTCGGGCTTGGTGTGGCTTCTGCAAACGCGGCAAATGCTGACAGCATGGCCACGAAAAACAACAGGTTTGATATCTGTTTCAGCATAATCATTACCTCTATCGTAAATTGACTCGACTCAGTACTAACAGTCTGTCCGGATCAGTTTTCTACCTTGTTCTGCCGGTACTGCAGGAAGGCGTCCCTGACAAACAGGTAGGGGTCCAGTGCATCCTTCTTGATACCTTCATAGGTGTCCTTGTCCAGTGACAGGTCGTTGACCTTGTCATAGGCCTTCAGTCCATAGTATTTCCGGCCTTCGGAAATGTAATACAGCAGGTCCATGCGGCTGTCGATAAACAGACCAATGCCGTCCCTGAGGTTTGATGGTCCCAGGATCGGCAGTACCAGGTAAGGTCCCGGGCCAAGTCCGTAATGGCCAAATGTCTGGCCGGTATCCTCATCCTTCATGCGAACATTGAAATGGTCCTTGGCAGTATCGAAGAAGCCGCCGATACCGATGGTGGTGTTGACGATGAACCGTGTCAGTTCGTTGCCGGCATCACTGAATTTTCCCTGCAGACCGGAGTTGATGAAACGGATCGGTGTGGCAAGGTTGGAGAAAAAGTTTTTCACACTGACGCGCCAGGGTTCCGGGACCCGGCGGTAACCCCTGGCAACCGGTTTCATCAGGTAGAAGTACAATTTGTCGTTTACCCAGAAGATACCGCGGTTGACCGGTTCGATCGGGTCCCAGACATCGAGTTCTTCCTCGTCCTCGAACAGGAACAGGTCATCCTCTTCCTCGGTTGCTGCCTGGCTGGCCGCGGCAGCGTCCGTGTCTGCGGTGGTGGCCGCATCTTCGGCCCAGCCGGCCAGTGGTATGGCAAATATCAGGAGTAATAGCAGCAGTCTTTGCATGGAAGTGCCCATAGCCGGTGTTATTCGTCTTCGAAGATATATTTGCTGACGAGTTCTTCAATACTGATCGATGGCTCGGTTTCCTCGATTTCACCGCCAGCCTCGAGGAAAATGTCGGAACCACCCGGAGTCAGCTTGATAAACCGGTCGCCAATGATGCCGGCTGTGCGTATCGAGGCAATGCTGTCGTCGGTGAGCTGGACTTCCTTGCTGACATTCAGATGTACCACGGCCTCGTATTCGCCACTATCCAGTTCGATCCTGGATACCTTGCCAACCTTGACGCCGGCCAGCTCTATGATGGCGCCTTCTTTGAGTCCGCTGATCGAGGTAAACCGTGCCGTGACCGGGTAGGTCTCGTCCATGAACATCCTGATGTCTCCCATCTTGATGGAGATGTAGGCAAAGCTGGCAAATCCCGCCAGCAGAAACAGTCCCACGATCATTTCAAGGTTCATTTTTTTCATAGCAAAACCGCCTTTTCCGTTACCGTGTATTGCCGGTAACTGTTCTCAGGAAAGAATCAACGAACCAATCAGGTAATCCCATACCAGTATTGTCACAGAGGCCAGCACCACGGCATCCGTTGTAATGCGGCTGACACCTTCGGCACCGAACACACCGGTACGGTTGAGATGCAGGAAGTAACCCTTGAAGCTGGCAATCCAGACAATCAGCAGGCCGAAGACCATGGATTTGATCAGGCACAGCCGGATATCCTCCCAGTGTACGCTGTCATACATGCCCTGGAAGTAGGCGCCGGAAGCGACATCAAGGAATATCACGCCGGCGATGTAGCCACCGATAATACCCAGGATATTGAATATAAAAGTCAGCACCGGCAGGGATATCAAGGCAGCCAGGAATTTGGGTGCAATCAGGAATTTGTAGGGGTCGATGGCCATGCATTCGAGCGCGTCAATCTGTTCGGAATTGCGCATGATGCCGATTTCAGCGCAAATTGCCGAGCCGGCACGGCCGATGACCATCAGTGCAGTCAGTACCGGACCCAGTTCCTGGATCAGGCTGATACCAACGGCGGAGCCAAGCAGTTCCTCGGAGCCGAATTTCTTCAGGTTGTGATAGCCCTGCAGACCCAGCACCATGCCGGTAAACAGGCCAGTGACCAGGATGACTATCAGCGAACGGGCACCGATAAAATAGATCTGCCGGATAACCGGGTAGGGGGTATACGGTGGTTTCAGAATGTTAACGATCGTGGTACTGAAAAATATGCCCATTCTGCCGGTGCTTTCCAGCAGGTAGAGAAATTCACGTCCGAGTTTTTCAATTAACTCACGCACGATATCGGATGATCTCCCGGGAATACGATTGTTGTTGGTATTAACGCGCTGTGTTTGTTACTGCGGGACTCAATGGCATGCTCAGGCATTCAGTGCATCATCGACGGAGTCATACATCGTAAAGACCTTGTCGAGACGTGCCAGCTCCAGCACCCGGCGGGCCGGTTCACTGGTTGCAGCCAGTGCGAACTGTGAGCCGTTCTTTTTGGATGCCTGCAGGGCCTCGACCAGCGAGGCGACACCGGAACTGTCGATGTAGGTGACGGCCGACAGATCGACGAGAACCATGTCCCTGCCTTCTACATTGCCCAGTAACAGTTCCCGCGCCATCGGTGAACTTTCCAGGTCGACTTCACCCTTGAGCGCGATGATGGCGGTGCCTCCCTTCTCGATCACTTCATGTTTCATTATTGTCTCGCTCGAAATATTTAGCCATTCGCAGCAGATTCCCCTGCCCGGATGAAACAGGCAGATATTCTACCTCATCCATAATATCGTGGATCAGGCACAGGCCAATTCCGCCGGGCCGCACTTCCTCGGGCCAGGCCGGTTTCAGGATATCCCTGTTTATCGGGGTAGCCGTGTCCTGCAAAAGGAACTCTAGTATGCCTTTTCCACAAAGGATTTCCAGTGTTGCCTGCCCGTTATCACCGTCCCTGTAGGCGTGCCGGACGATGTTCTGGGTGGCTTCGCCAACGGCAATGACCAGATCCTGGGTGACGGCTGCCGGGCAATCACATGCCTGGCAGGCTTGCCGGACTGCATCGCGGACACTGCGCAGTTCATCGGCATGGGCCGGGAAGGTCAGGGACGCGATGGACGTCAGGGGCGTGTTGTCAGTATCAGCCTGTTGTGCAGCAGTGTCCTCGACTGCGATCAGGGTGATGTCATCGTGCCGTTTCCGGCCGCTGCGCCGGAGCCGGTTTATCACGGCGTCGATGCGTGCCGCCGCCGGCGCACTGGCGTGAGTGCGGATGGTGTCCATGAACCCCTCGACTTCGAGTCGACGACCGCCCCCCAACTCGCCTTCGGTGACCCCGTCGGTAAATACGTACAGGGTGCCGCCGGCAAGGTTGAAGGACTCATCACGGATATCGAGGTTTTCTATATCCAGCGGCAGGATTCCCAGTGGCGGTGCGCTTGCAGCGATGGGAATGAAGTTGTCACTGGTGTCATGAATCAGTGGGGGTTCGTGGCCGGCGTTGGCCAGTTTGATGTCACCTGTTGCCGGATCCAGAATGCCGCAGACCATGGTGACAAACATGCCGTGGATGGCGGTCTCGCAGAGTTCGCGATTGATTGTTGCGAGCAATGCCGCAGGCTCGTCAATGGTCTTGCCAAGACAGCGAAACAGGCTGGCCGTTTTTGACATGAGTAACGCAGCATCCATGCCCTTGCCGGAGACATCGCCAAGACTGAAATAGATCCGGCCGTCCTCGAGCTCATAGAAGTCGTAGAAATCACCCGAAACCTCGTGGGCCGGCAGGTTGATGCCGTGTATCGGGAATGGTGCCGGGCGTGTATCCGGCAACAGGCTGCGCTGCATTTCGTTGGCAAGTTCCAGTTCACGACTGACGCGTTCCTGCTCAACCAGTTCCTCGGCCATTTTCGCGTTACGAATGGCAAGTGCAGCGGCAGATGCGAGTGTCTTCAACATCATGAGGTCCGGTTCGGAGAACAGACGCTCTTCATCCTTTTTGTTGAGCAGTTCAATGGCGCCGATACAGGTGTCCTGTACCGTCATGGGTGTGCAGAGGATCGAGCGGGTATGGAAGCCGGTGGCCTTATCAACCGACTGGGCAAAGTCAGGATCCTCACTGACGTCACGCACCATGCGACTGTCATTGGCAGTAACGCAATGGCCAACAATGCCTTCGTCCGGCTTGAGTGTCAGGCCGCAGACATCAACCGGACCGACACTGGCCCTGCAGATCAGTGCGGCGTCATCATTTTCCAGCAGAAACAATGAGCCGGCCTCGGCGTTCACATAGTTGGCAATGAGTTCGAGCGCTTTCTGGATGGTGTCTTCAATATTGAGTGTTACAGCAAGGTGGCCGCTCATCCTGGCAAGCAGTTCCAGCTGCCCGCTCAGGGCAGGGTTGCTTCTGCGGTCTACCCGCTTCGGGTTGCGGCGATCGCCGCCGGGTGGAATGCCGCTCATGGGCAGATACGGTCGGGGCTGTTCAAATACTCTGCCCCCTTGATTCCCTGATTTACCATGGATGGATAGATCAATATTTGAATTTGGTCGGAGTGAGAGGATTCGAACCTCCGACCCCTGCCTCCCGAA
>JBDLJX010000084.1:0-11368 GCA_039714155.1 Pseudomonadota bacterium
GCTTGATTTGCGTTTGAACGGGGCGTGTGTTCAGAATATACCCTCGAAATGTATAGCATATTCAATGCTCCGTGAACAATGAAACCTGCTACTGTTTTGTAGGTATGGGCCGTCATCCGCATTGTGTCGAACCTTGCCCCCGTATCAAAGTGTAGACAACTTCTGGCTGGTTGCCAGTGAATGTCCTCTTTGGGTTCGTTCTCGGAAGTTCACCAGGCGTCAATATTAGAAAAGATTAAACGGCGACTACCGACCTGGTGAGTAGCCCCGGGGAATTTCACCCCGAGGCGCTCGTAGAACCGTACGTGAACGTCTCCGCTCATACGGCTCCCATCATTCAGCCGGGAAAGGGACACCAGGATGCCAATGCGCGAACAGCCCGGGTTGGTAGCGTGCTACCTGCCCAAGCCAATGCCTGGCGCGCTTGGTGTATTGTCCCTTCTTCTTGTATTTCCACTTGACCCACTTCACTAAGCAACGGTCAATGTGCCGCAACACGGGAACCAGTGAGGATCGCTGATACGCGCCGTAGTAATTGACCTTCCTCGGACACACCAGGGACAGCCTTTGGAGCATTGACCTGTTTCGGTGTGAATCCATTCTTTTGAAGAGTCACTGGGTGCTCGTGGTCATGGATCAGTTCCCTCGGCGCATCATTGGCTTCGGTGTACATGTCGGCGATGTTCATGGTGTCGCTCTGTGTTGCATGTTCAACACAGCCATTTCTACCCAGGGTATTCCACACTGTCTCAGCTCTGACAATGATCCGTTATTCCGGTATCACCGATAGCAAGCAAATCTTCGCATCCTGGATGTCAAAGAGATCAAATCCGTTCCTTACGTACCATTGTCACATCCCTTCGTCGAACGGCTGATCGGAACCGTTCGCCGCGAATACCTTGACCATGCACTCTTCTGGAACGCCAGCGACCTGCAGAGAAAGCTGGAAGAATTTCGGCATTATTACAACGCTCATCGGGTCCACACCACGCTCGGCGGCGAAATACCGTCAGAAATCAGCGGCGAAGCCATTACCCACCGCGCTGATCTCAACCAATTCCGGTGGAAATCTTATTGCCGCGGGCTATACCAGTTGCCCGTAGCAGCCTGAGCAATAATTCGCCACACACAGGTTTGCTCTGGTCATTGCCGAGAAAAAAAGCAGCATAACCTTTCAGCCGATTTCGACGCCCAGGACCGGGACCTGCCGCGCCAGGCTCCTAACACACTATGGCAAGGAGCAGTCTGGCGCACGTGAAAAACAGTCTATCCAAACGTTACACGCTATTGATTATAGCCAGCCTCTTCGCGCTGGCATCCATAGGGCGTGCCATCGTTGCCGTGCAGCACTATCGATTATCGCTCGCAATCATCGATGACCCGTCCATCCGGGAACTTGAACAGGTTAGTGCCTTCCTTGAAACAGGAGCGTGCCTGATCTTGCTGGCGCATGCGGCTGTACTGGCTGCATATACCAAGCGGACATTGAAAATCATCTGGCCTCTCGTCGCTGTTACAGGACTGCTGTGTGCAACCATTATGGCCGGATCGTTTGCAGGGCTTCCAATCTTCAATCTCACCAGCGCCCACGCCGTAGCAATTGTCACAGGTGTGGTTGTTGCTTGTATGATTATGCGGTTTAATTGGGCGTCACTCTACTTAGGTGCATTGCTTGGCAGTACTCTGGGTTGGCTGGCCACAACGCCACTGGTCGATGTGTTTGTGGGCCTGTTTGTCGTCGGGCCTGCATCGTTTATGCCTTTTTGGGGGGTGCCCTGGCGGGCGGTCTGAGACGACTGCTACATCGGGAGAGCAGTTCCTAATAAACAGCTTCCCCTCAGCGGCACGCCGGACGCTTGCCCTGTTGCCTGGCACGACTCTGCAGATTCAGCGCCACCGGCATGTGTGCGTTAAGGTCGCTGATGCGCGAACTGTGTGACGGGTGGGTGGACAGGAATTCCGGCGGCTGGCCGCTGCCAGCACGGCCCATGTTGACCCACAACTTGACGCTCTCACGCGGGTCGAATCCGGCTTTAGCCATCAGATCCAGGCCCAGGATATCGGCTTCGCTCTCCTGGACACGGCTGTATGGCATCAGGATACCGTATTCGGCACCCACGCCCAGCAGCCCCATCAGGGTCTGCCCGGTGCCGGACTGCGGGCTGGCGATGGCATTGATCAGACCCAGTCCCTGCTCGACGGCAAACTTCTGGGAGACGCGCTCGTTGGAATGCTGCGACAGGACATGCGCCACCTCGTGGCCGAGCACCGTTGCCAGCTGGTGCTGGTTTTCCGCAACCTTGAGCAGGCCGGTATTCACCCCGATCTTGCGGCCGGGCAAGGCAAATGCATTGGCGGCATCGTCCCGGAACACTACAATTTCCCAGCTGCCGCCCACTACCCGGGTGATGGCATTGCCCACACATTGCACGTAACGGTTGGTGGTGCGTCCGGTTTCTACCGGCGTCTTGCCCTTGATGTTGGTAAATGCCTGCAGACCCATCTGGTCCATCTGGCTGTCCGGCATGAGTACCAGTTGCGAACGGCCGGTGGGCGAGGTGGCACAGCCGCTGGCAAGGGCCACACCAAGGATGAGGGATGTCAGTCGGTTTCGCATTGCGGCGTCCTGTGTGTGATGCAGCTATTATAGCCGGCGTAACCGTAGCTCAACACAGGCAGTGTGATTACCCGGACCCGTGTCGCTGCGATCGGAGCCGGCATGATCGATGCACACACTGTGCATCATTTCATCTTCAGACTGAAGCGCATCCGGGCATGTAGCATTCAATCTGGCTGCAGATTACACAGGAATTACACAAAGGGATGTGGGGCAGAAAAATCGCCCGATGTAAGTCTTTGATTAGATGGTGGCCAGGGACAGAATCGAACTGCCGACACGGGGATTTTCAGTCCTGACTAGGCCATCCAGTGACTATATTTTTCAATGACTTGCCGGGACGCTCGTTGCGTAAATTGCATAACGATGCAGGACTGTGCAGGACTCACTCACGCAGAATTCACGCACCGATATACGACGGAAATATCCATCTAATCCATTGACTCCCCAATACTGCTGGATAGCGGGATCGTGCTTACTTCTTGGTCTCCAACCAGTTTGAACATTTCACGGAACACCGGTGGCCAGAGCAGTCTTTCAACCCTGGTAAAACCCATGGACAGAAGAGTATTCCCTTCCCTTTTCAGCGGATGCTTTAGCATGCTATTATGCACCGATAGTGTGATTATCCGTGCGCTCCATTGGAGGTCAATATGGGAACTACCCGAAAAACTATTACCTTAACCGACCAGCAAGATCGGTGGATTAAGGCCCGGATTGCCGCTGGTGAGTACACAAACGACAGCGAATATATCCGCGATCTCGTGCGACGTGATCAAGAGCAGAACGACAAGTTTAGGGCGTTGAAAGCCGCCATCCAGGAAGGTCTGGATAGCGGCATCAGCGACAAGACGTTGCGCGATGTCTGGGAGGAAGCAGAAGCACGGTACAGAGAAAAGAATGGGTGATTTTCGTCTGACCTCTCGCACCGAGTCTGACCTTGCCGAGATTGCAGATTACACGATTGAAACCTTCGGGATCGAACAGGCTCGCCGTTACCGTGACGATCTGGAAACTTGTTTTCAGACAATACCAGCTCGAACGTGAAGCGGTAAAGGTCCTGAACAGAAAAGGGCTGTCGCACTTTGCCTCCCAGGTGCAGACGCGTCTCGATGCCGCGAGGCGGTCATCGATGCCTCCAAACGAAAACCGGCACACTCGACAGGAAACCAGCTATCGTCAACGCTATTGGAGCGGGGTACTGAAGACCATCCATGCCGCACAACGTAACCTGGATGCCTATGTCGCATTGTGCCAGGAGACCGAACTATTGCCGGTCGACTGCGAGATCATAGCTGGGATGCTGCAAGCCCGTCGCAAACCAGAACAAGCGCTTGAATGGATCGAACGAGGTCTCGATCTCGAAAACCAACACCCAGGAGGTCAAGGAGCGAGCTATAAACTGGATGAAATGAAGCGCAAACTCCTGATCAAGCTGGGCCACTCCGACGAGGCGCTCGCATCGGCATGGACCGAATTCGAAAAATTTCCATGCAAGTTGGCCTACGATCAGCTCATGAAGTACGTGCCGAAAGGGGAACGAATGCTATGGCATGACAAGGCAATGAATACCTCGGATCAGGCGGACCTGAATTTTGTCATCGAGCTGTGGCTCGCAACCAAAGAGATGGACCGACTGGTAGGACGGCTTCGGCGTTCGACCCACCAGGAACTCGAGTCCCTTGGCCACTTCACGACAGAACCCGCCGCGAAGAAGCTGGCGCGGTCATACCCCGATATAGCAGCGAAGGTTTACCGTGCCTTGGGGATGCGCATACTCAACTCGAGAAAAAGCATGTACTACGACGCTGCCGTGTCACACTTCGAACAAGCCAGGCATTGTTACAAGAAGGCAGGAGATGAGCTGGCCTGGAGAACACTCGTCGAAGAGATTCTACAAGCCCATTGCCGAAAAAGCGCGTTCATGCCCGGCTTCGAAAAACTGATCGAGGGTAAAAGGCCCTACGCCGAATCTTCCTTTGCTGAGCGTACCAAACGTCGAAAACAGAGCTGGAATCAATGAAGAGGACTTTCTCGCAATGGCAGGCTGTTTCGGTGACCCGATGAAAAGACCGCCTGTCGGACGCAATGACCCCTGCCCCTGCGGCAGCGGGAAAAAGTACAAGAAGTGCTGCCTGGGAAAGGATGAATCTGCCGCATCCGACCGTGGCGCTGCCGGCGCATCCGAGTCGCTGCGCCAGGCACTGGAGGATCGACAATTCAATTCAATGGAAGAGGTCCAGACCTTTGTCGAGCAGCATACGCAACAGCAAAACCAGAGAGCGCTGGACGAGTTTCATGGTTTGTCACCCGAGCAGATGCATCGCCTGCTGAACTTCCCGTTTACATCGACGCAACTGGTCCGCTTCCCCGAGAGACTCGACAGCATTCCGAAAGCACCGATACTGACCCTTTTCGAGTTGCTGACCGGGGCCATCGGCGAGCAGGGGTTGAAACCCACGGCCAAGGGCAACCTGCCACAGAAGTTCTGCCGCGAAGCCGCCCTGGTCTACTGGGGCGAACAAAAATATCGAGAGAATACGCAGTTTGGCGGCATCAACCGGGAGGATGATTTCCTCGACTTGCACGTTACCCGTCTGGTGGCGGAACTGGCGGGGCTGATCCGAAAATACAAGGGGCGGTTCATTCTCAGCCGGGACTGCCGGGCATTACTGGCCGGGGGCGGTCTGGCAAGCATCTACCCGCGGCTGTTCCGAACCTATATCGAACAGTTCAACTGGGGCTATCGGGATCGCTACCCCGAACTTCGCTTTATCCAGCAGGCCTTTCTCTTCACCCTCTACGTGTTGACACGGCATGGCGATACCTGGCTGCCTCACGAGTTTTATGAAGACAGCTTTCTGCGCGCCTTCCCGTCGGTGCTGAACGAGTTACCACCGCACCCGGTGTTTTCGCCGGAAGAGGAGATACGCCGTTGCTACACTTGGCGCACGCTGGTGGATTTTGCCGGCTTTCTGGGACTGGCCGAGGTGGAACCAATTACCGAAGAGCGCTTTTGTCGCCAGTATCGGGTGAAGGCCCTGCCGCTGCTACACCAAGTCGTACAGTTTCAGCTGTCCGGGTACCCTCAAGCTACTTGATTTTAGTCAGCGAGAGCTTGATACCAAACTGGCTGAGCGCGGGTTCCATCCAGATATTCAAGGCCACGCAATTTGCACATATAAATATAACGATATTGCTGTGGATATCATGGCCTCAACTGATTCAATGCGAGGACCAACGAATATGGCTTGTTACCGAAGGCTGCATGAATTTTTGCGGACCACAGGTGGTTTGCCCAATTAAGTGCAGAATATTTCAAGAAAATGGATGACTCGCTAATCCTCGGTTATGAGCGCATGTTATCCGGGTACCTAGCGCAGCCATTCAGCGGTTAGTTTTTTGCATTCGTCACTCCAATCACACATCGCATTACAACTGTAGCGTAGGTCAGTTAGGTAGCAGGGTTCTTGTCCGAGTTTCCGCTGAATTTCTCGTATCAGAATTTTCTTTTCTGAACTTAAATGCTGCGCGTTTAAGCCGATGTGGCGCGCTAAATGGATTAGCTTCTCTTTATACATCCAATACACCAAAATAGTCTAAAACGTAATTTCAAAGGCTGGCTGGAAAGTTTCATGTCGTTAGTATCGGTGATGTTAGGCACAACATAATCTGGCTGTGCTCATAGGGAATATCCGACTGAAAAAACTTTCGTATCTGCAGGAACCCTTCACATGGGCCGCAAATACACCGGCGACCCCCAAACTGAATATTGACGGCGTTAGAGAATTTCGTATGTGATTCATCTCACATTATCCGTCTGACAAGCTTCAGCATAGTGTCGCCTTGCCGAATATCCTTGGGCTAGAACGGCGTTTCAATGAAGTGGTTGTACGGATCGCTAGGGCCGCTGCGCGCACCTCTGTAACGACGCATGACAAAGAGACAGTTAATGTGATCGCCGGGCTAACCCCAACAATTTGTTGGTCGTGTGATTAGAGCATGGCGGCATACAGTCTGGATGTGCCTTTTCACTGTCCACCTCCAAGGAGTATGAGAGTATGTACCGAAATTTACGTAACTTCATTAACCTGATATCTATAGCGGCACTAACCATGCTGCTGGGATGCACCACAAACCCCTACACGGGTGAACGACAGGCCAGTAAGGCCGCCATAGGGGCAGGAATCGGTGCGGCTGCCGGGGCTGCTGTCGGCGCACTCTCTGGCGGTCACTCGAAAGAACGGCGCAAGAAGGCGTTAATCGGTGCAGGCGTGGGTGCACTGGCCGGGGGTGGTGTTGGCTACTACATGGATGTGCAAGAAGCCAAGTTACGTGAGCAGCTGCAGGGTACCGGCGTCGGTGTCACGCGTGTCGGCGATGAAATCATTCTCAATATGCCCGGCAACGTGACATTTGCAACCAACAGCGCCGATGTAAAGTCTAATTTTTATAGCGTACTGAACTCGGTGTCGCTGGTGATCAAGGAGTACGAAAAGACAGTCGTCGAGGTGGCTGGCCACACGGATAACCGTGGTACAGAAACCTACAACCAGTCGCTGTCGGAACGACGTGCAGGCAGTGTCGGCCAATATTTGCGCACTCAGGGGATCGAGCACCTGCGCCTCATCACTGTCGGTTACGGTGAGTCGCGCCCAATCGCAGATAACGACACCGACGCAGGTCGACTACAGAACCGTCGTGTCGAGTTGACGTTGGCTCCAATTACGGGCTGATCCACGTATGAAAAAGCGGGGGTCCAAAGACCCCCGCTTCCCTGGCGGTAACAATTACCGTGTAACAGCTTATTGCCAGATCGCCGTACCCAACGAACCCAGCACGTTTGTGGTGTGGCTACCAAAAACTCGTACCTGCTGACTCCGTTGACATTTTTTCCATAGCTGTCGTACGGTCGCGGCATGAGAACTATCGCCCTCCCCGTCCTGTCCACCCTGCTCGGACTGCTCCAGAGCCGCGCCCTCCTGCACCTCGAAATTCTGGCGCTTCGCCAACAGCTGGCTATGGTTAACCAAACACCACGCAAGCGACTCCGTTTTCACTGGGGTCAACGGCTATTCTGGATCTGTCTCTACTGCCTGTGGCCCAGTTGCCTGCAGACACTGCGGGTCTTCAAACCGGATACCTTGGTGCGCTGGCACCGCAAGGGCTTTCGACTGTATTGGACCTGGAAGTCCCGTTGCCGCCGAGGCGGGCGTCCACCTATTTCACCCGAGGTACGGGAACTTATCTGGACGATGTCTCGAGACAACGTTGGCTGGGGCGCACCGCGGATTCACGGCGAACTTCAACTGCTCGGCATCCATGTCTCGCAAGCTACAGTCGCAAAGTACATAGTCAATCATCCTAAGCCGCCATCGCAAACGTGGCGGAGCTTTCTGAACAATCATGTCAAAGTGTTGATTTGCACCGTAATTTGATCTAACAGAGCTAGATATTTGCATTCTGTCCTGACCCGCCCCGCCGAGTACTGTTATTTTGAATCCAAATAGTTATGGCGGTTTTGGTGGTATATTTTTCGGCGCAACAAGTGGGGCATATTTGGATGCAAATTAACAGTCTTCAGCGCCTTGGGGTTCACTTGAGCCTGGTGGTACAACCACCCCGATGGTCTGAACAGAAGAGAGATCGGCCCGCGGCGAATAGTTAGAGGCGCAGCCACCCGCAAGAATGGCGGTAATTCCAAACGCAAGGACATGACGAAGCCGCATACTCATTCTCTATAAGGTTAGAAAAGCAGTGCGGGAACATAGCAAATGGTTCTAACTATGCAAGTATTAGATATTCGTGTATTTAGCCTAGGTACAGGTAGGCCCTTGAGTGTCGTCTATATTGGGTCGATAGTCCCCGTTTAGCAGGAATTACAGTGACTTAGCCCTTGAATTACCGGTGTCCACCGCAAACTTGCCGTTCATGACCTGGTCTGAGCCAGCCCCATCACATTCATGTAAACGGGGAACAACGGCCAATAGCCGCCGTTCCCTTGACGCAGAAAACCCCGCTGGTGTCTCACCAGTTCGATGATACCGAGCGACTGCGTCATTACATGAGCGTCACCTTGAAAATCCCGTCAAGGGTCTCGCTGGACGATAGCAGCCTGTACCCTTTCAGTTCTGCCGTGTCGATGACTGCAGCATACACTCGCAACTGATAAAGGCGCCCAGGTTCAAGCACAGCCAAAGTGGCCGTTCCGTCGGAATTGTAACCGATACTCGGCTCGTTGCCCTGGGGGACCGTCACCAGGGGCATAAAGTTCATAGCCGAATCAAAACCTCCCCATATTGTGTCGCCGGATTCGTCCACGACGTCAACCACATAGTAGTCGGCGCTGGCGTAGCTGGAAGCCTTTGTCCAGGCGAAGACCGGGATATCGCCCAACTCCGGAATGATGCCGTCGGTGTTAGAAGCCGGATTCGTCAGCTGGATGGAACCGGTAACCTTGAAGTTCTTGCCGGTGATGATGGGCGCTACTTCGCTGATCACAACCATGGGTATTCCCTGCGTAACGGATTCGTCGGGATCGAGAACATACCCATCATTTTCCAAGGAGGCGATGATCTCAAATTCCCCATTGGGTACGCCACTCATGAGGTAATCTCCACCGTCATTCGTGAACGTACGAAGTTTTGGCAGGGCATCGCGAGTACCCGGATGCAGCAGGGTGACGTCGATAATGTCCCCGCTGACGGCTGTGAAGCTGACATGACCACTGATCTCACCGCTTGCGGTCCCGACAGCCACAATGTCCTGATCGGTGTTCGCATCGGCTGTGACCGTAACGGGCCCCGTGGGGTCGAAGTTGTAGCCCCCGAGGAAGGCATTCAGCATCGCCGAACCAGTCGGAACATTGTGGAGCACATAGCCGCCGTCCGGGCCCGCGATGGTGGATAACAGCGTCCCCTCGCTTGCAGTTGCTACGATCAACGCGCTATCCGCGGGCTGTCCCTGACTGTTGGTGACGTGGCCGCTGATCATGCCACGCTCTGCGGCAGGGAGTGCATCGATGCTGACCGTTATGGACGTGGTCTGGTCCGCGAGGATCTGCACGGGCAATGGAGGGATGCTGGGGAGCGGCGACGGTGCATAGTTCTGCTTGCTCACGCGCAACTGCAACGCACCCGTATTATAGATTTTGCTCATCCTGCCAGTTTCATCGGTCGTTAAGAGATCGATGGATTCTCCGGTGGCTCCGTCGATTACAGTGACACGCGCATTGGATAGTCCTGCAGTGCTGTCGCCATCAACCACAGTCAATTCGAGTGTTCCGGTCGGCGGCACATCATTCGAGTTCGAGCCACCGCCACCGCCGCCACAGGCAGTGAGCACAGCGAGCCCCGCCAGCGCGAGGCCAATCAGGCGTAAACGCATTTTCTGCTCCTCAGGAGAGATGGATGTCCATGTGAAGTCTGCCTTACTACCGACTTTCAGAAAGAGAACCAGATCAAAAAATGCAAGAAGTGCTATCTCGCACAAGAAAAAATAATTGCGTGTCTACCAACAATTATCAGGTTTACATGGAGGTCCGAGGTGGGTCGTTCTCGGAAGTACACCAGTCGCTAATATTAGAAATCGCTAAACGGGGAGAACCGACCCTAAACAGAAGTACAGGATTTTGGCTTAAAGGTCAGGAACGTACTGAAACCTGACCTTTAGGGGTTATATGCGCATTGCGAGACTTCGATCCAATCGGGCTATACAATTTAACGGTTCCTTAGCTGCATTCTTGGTGTTTGTTCAGTGAATGTTCAGGTATCACACTTTACCATTTATCACGAGTTTTCAACGCCAAACCATAATGAGGTGGATATATGAAACAGGTCCCAGCTATTCTCACCATGAGTGCGATTGCCTTTATCTTCTCTGCATCGACGGTGCTTGCAGATCCGCCATACAAGGACGAACAAGAGACTCAAAAGGAGCAAATGCAATACGAACGTGAGCGCATGAAGCAAGAACACGAACTTGAAAGAGAACACAGAAAACACCACGAGGAGATGGAACGCGAAGACCGCAAACATTATGAAGAGATGGAGCGGGAAGAGCAGAAGCACTATGAAGAGATGGAGCGTGAGCGAGAGAAACACCGAGGCGAATAGACGTGTATATATCGCATCTTAATTGCGGATGTGTGATAGCGGTCACTAAATTACCACGAATGAGTGACGATTATATGGGTACTAATAAACTTTGATCTGGACGACATACCCCATGAAAATTAAATACCTTGTATTAGCAATTGTACTGTCGGCTGTTGAAGCAAATGCTGATAATTCCACTCTGGATGCTGCACTTGGTGGTGGCATAGGCGGTGCCGCTGGGGCGGCAATTGGTAATGAAGTTGGAGGTCGTGACGGTGCAATCATAGGCGGTGCTCTTGGTGGGGGAATCGGTACGGCTATCGCCACAGATGGCAAGGAACACGGCTCAAAAAGCAAAAGGACAATAAAACATAGAACTTATGACGAGCACGACTACTATGATGTCGAGTACGGGCATCCGCACCACCACGCCCAACCAAGAATTCCACAGGGTCACCTGCCACCTCCTGGTCAATGCCGTGTCTGGTATTCCGGGCGATCTCCGGGCCATCAGCCACCACCGGGAGACTGCCGGGCACTCAGACATCGTGTACCAGCGGGCGCACAGCTCGTGCGTGGGTAAGTCGACTTCCGTCTCCAACCAGAAACTACAAATGGCTAGGGAGCAGTGATGCCGAATCGGCTACAGTCGCAG
>JBDLJX010000085.1:0-11308 GCA_039714155.1 Pseudomonadota bacterium
ACGCTGTCAGGCAGCAGGGCGCTATATGATTATCAGGGGTGTTGCCGCAGGGAGAACCATTGTACTCAGGTACAATGGTAAAAGACGCAAGAGGAACCGGCCTGCAGTTGGCCGGGGCTGTTTGGGGAGGGTGATTGTGTGTCTGTTGTTACAGGATCAGCGTAGTTTGTAGAACGTCAGCCAGGGCATTTCTGACAGCAGCAACTGGCGTTCTTCAAGTTCCAGGTCATCCAGGCGCCGCTCCTTGCAGGTGCGGCGGTCTTCAAGTACCAGTTCGTGATCGCTGTCTTCCAGCGGATATGTAGCAGCAGTTGACCTGTTGCGTCGGTCCCTTGCGCTTCTCATGATCCACCTCCACGGGCAATAAGCCAAGACGACACCTGTTCAGGTTAGCGGCCTGCATGGCGTAACCTTGAGACATAACAAGATCAACAATAACAATAGGATATATGATTATCATTATATCCTTATGATGTGTAGCGGTCGCCAGGAAAGCCGCAGAATGCAGGCCAGACCCCCTGCCTTATATAAAACCCACCTGTTTGTGACACGAATCACAGTTCTCATGCCCGGTATTTAGTAACCGGGCGTCCCCGCCGATAGTTCCCCAGTCAACAGCCTGCATGGCAGGTCACGGACACAGGAAATCACTCATTAGGGACAGAGGTGCGGCGTGTTTGAATCATATGTGTTAAAGAAAATAAATTCGTTTCGCTTTATTGCCATTGTTGTATTCACTTCCGCCATTCTGACATCAGTCGTTTTTTCAGCACCGGCTGAACACGAGAAATTCGTCAAGGGCCAGATCCTGGTCAAGCCGCGTGCCGGGCTTTAACAGGGCAAGTTCAATTCTATCCTGGGTTCCCGGGACAGTGACACGAAGCATGTTATCTCCGGCACCGATGTGCATGTAATTTCCGTTCCGGAACACGCAGAAGAAAAAGTCGCTGCAGCACTGTCATAAAACCCTAACATCGAGTTCGCCGAGCTTGATTTGTATCCCCCGCTGGTCGCAATCACTGCGCCGGGTAACAACAGTGATGTTAGTGGTGATGTGAATGTCAGTGCCACGGACAATGTCAGTGTCAGTGTCAGTAATGTCAGGCTCTACGCAGGCAATGCACTGGTCGGTACCGATTTCTCCTCGCCGTATCTTTTCAACAGGAACCCGGACAATGCCAATGAAGGTGATGCGGCCGCCTATGATGGCGTCAGCGATGCCGTGGAAGGTGCCGGCGATACCGATCAGGACGGTGTGCCGGATTACCTCGACAGCATTGATAACCCGGCTGTACTGCAGGGTCTCGGCGGGGGGGCAGTGCTTCCGGTGGCGGCGGAGGCGGGGGTGGTTGTACGCTGGGCGGGACGGATGCAGTAATCGATCCGACCTGGTTGTTCATGCTGCTGCTGGCTGTTGCCGGTCATTTGAGACGCAGACATACAGGATGTAGAGTAGCCTGATACCGGTTTTCCGTCTGTTTCTGACCAGCCCGGGACATATCACGTCCCGGGCTTTTTCGTTTGTGTGCCGGACAAGATGATGTGCTGTTATCATTACCACTAGTGCTCTATCCATGTGATAATTGCGAGTTCAGTTAGCTTGTCAACGTTCACGGCAAGGCGCGCCTCGCCGGCAATGGCTATTCCCTTGTCAAGAGGCGGAACGCAGTCCGTGGGCGTTGACAAGCTAACCCGAAGGGCGTCCCTGTGGTGTTCCGCCGCTGCGTTCCAGTGCTCGACAAGGGAATAGCCATTGCCTTCGCACTGCGCCTTGCTGCGAAACACCACAGGGACGCTGAATCCGTAATTATCACATGGATAGAACACTAGCCGTTACAGAACTGCCAGGGGATAGCCACACACCATGAAAACGATAAACGAAGAAAAGTCATCCACAGCCGGTCTGCTGCGGCGTCGCTGGGTAATTGTTGTTACCGTGATCGCCACCCTGTTCCTGGCGGTGATTGTTGTCACACCCTACATCATGGAGCTTGCGCTGGAAGACTGGTTGCGTGATAACGGCGCGGACCAGGTCGAGATCGATGATATCGATTTCAACCCGGTTACCGGCATTACGGTGATCGAATTACTGAATGTCAAGGTCGGTGAACATGACACCCTGGTTATTCCGCGTCTGACGCTGGACCTGGACTGGTCTCCGCTTTTCTCCAGGCAGGTCTATATCAAGGCCGTAGCCCTCGATGGTGTTGAGATTGATGTCAGCGTCGATGAAAACGGCGCCATGAATATCGGTGGTATCGAGCTGGACACGGGTGAATCTGACGAGGAAACAGACGAACCGTGGGATTACGGTATTGTCGAGCTGATTATCACTAACAGCGTGCTCGACTTTCGCAATCCTGTCCTGCGGGTTAAAACCGGAATTGATGATCTCAAGTTGACCGAGCTGACAACCTGGGCATCTGCGCCGGCACCGGTGACATTTACCGGTACGTTTAATGGCGCCAGTATCCACCTGGATGGACAGCTACCCCCCTTGTCTGCAGGTTATGGCTATTCCGGCAGGGTGAAGGTTGATGACCTGTCACTGGCAATCTTTGAACAACTGGCCGCTCCGGCAGTGACCGGGCTGGCTGGCCGCGTGATGCTGGATACGGATTTTTCTGTCACCTACACGGAAGACAAGCCGTTGGTGATGAAGCAGGACGGGCAGATCCAGGTCAGCGAACTGCAACTGAAACAGGGAGAAGACTCGATTGGCTACGCACAGTTGCAATGGCAGGGTGTGGTCGATGTCTCCCTGGCAGATGTGCTTGAGATGGCAAGCAACGGCGTGCTGAACGGGAATGACCTTGTTATTGATATGCCCGGGGAAGGGGCCAGGCTGAAACAGGGGAGCCTGGCCTGGGAAGGCAAGGCCGGGTACAGCGATGCGGAAGACGGTGCTGTGCAGGCCGGTGGTCAGTTGCGCTTCGAAAGGACCGAACTGGACCCGGCGGATGGCCAGATACACCTGGCCAACTTTGATGTCCTGGAAGTACATAGCCTGGCGGTACAGGGGCTTGATGCCATCTCGATCGACAGCATCAATGTGAACGGTGCCACCTTTGCAGAGAGCGTTGGCAAGGGCGACGGCACGAAGGCGTCAGCCAGTGAATTACCACCACTGCAGATAGCCAGCATGGAGATAAATTCACTCAAGGTCACTGACGGCAACCGGATAGCCATTAAAACCATCGATGTCCAGGATGCGCAATATGTGGCACGCCGCAACAAGGATGGCCAATGGCGCATGGTGACGATTCTTGAAACGTTGCCATTTGCCGGAGAAGAGGCGGAGCCGGAGCCGGGTGCAAAACCGGGCAGCCTGCAACTCGAAACCATGAAGATTCATGGCAACAGTACCCTGACCGTGCAGGATTATGACGTCAGTCCACCTTTCCGGATGCGCTTCAACATCGAGGAAATCGTGCACAATGATTTTGACTCCGGTAATCCTGACCAGGTCAATCGCATCCTGTGGAAGGGCAACATTTCCAAACATAATCGTATCCTCATCAAGGGGACAGTGGTCCCGCTGGCGACACCAGTCAGCCTCAAGCTGGATGTCACGGTGGAAGGGCTCGAGTTGCCGCCGATGTCGCCCTATAGCATTGATTCCATCGGTTACCGCATGGACAGTGGTCAACTGGACTCGGATTCGAGCTTGCGGATCGACAAGGGGCAACTGGATGGCACCAACAAGCTGACCATGCGTGGCCTGCAGATGACCCCGGTGAAAGGTGAACAGCTGGATAAAATGGAGAATCAGCTGGCGGTACCGCTGAACAAGGGCCTGGATATGCTGCGTGATGATCACGATGTCATCCGGGTGGACCTGCCGATCACCGGTGATCTTGACAACCCGGACTTCGATGCCAGCGATGCCATTAACCAGGCGGTTGCAAAGGCAGCCAGGGAGGCTGCTATCACGTCGCTGACATTATTGTTGCAGCCATACGGCTCACTCATCACTATTGCACGCTATGCGGCAGACAAGGCAGCCGAGGTCAAACTCGACCCGGTGGTATTCGCTCCGGCATCAGCAACAGTGGATGAGGCGCGCCATGACTACCTCGACAAGGTCGCCGGCATCATCAAGAAACGGCCGAATATCAATATCAGGCTGTGCGGTGTTGCGACTGAGGCCGATCGCGAGGCCTTGATACAGCAGACGCCAGCTGCCAGGGCTGACAAGCAGGACAAAGCAGATAAAGCGGAACCGCCAGCCGTGGAAATTCCTGATGAGCAGCTGCAAACACTGGCGGACCAGCGTGATGAGGCAGTCAAGGATTACCTGGTCAGCCAGCACGGGATCAAGCCCGGCCGGCTGGTCGCCTGTCAGCCGGCTATCGATTCAGAAGCTGATGCCGAGCCGCGGGTTGATTTGCTGATTTAGTGGCAGTTGCATAAGCCCGATCATTGCGAAAATCCTGCTGTGGGAGCGCCGTCTCCGGCGCGAATCGTGGTGAATCGTGGCGAGAAGCTCCTCCTGCAGCGGGTTTTTCTGGAACGTCCGGGTTTACTTGCCGTAACGCCGCTGCACGTAGTCATCGACAATTTTCCGGAAATCCTCTGCGATGGTGTCGCCCTTGAGTGTCACCGTCTTCTCGCCATCGACATACACAGGCGCTACCGGTTGCTCGCCGGTGCCCGGCAGGCTGATGCCGATGTCGGCATGCTTGCTCTCGCCCGGGCCGTTGACGACACAGCCCATGACGGCGACATTCATTTCCTCGACGCCGGGATACTGCTGACGCCACTCCGGCATGCTGTCGCGCAGGTGGGTCTCGATATCCTGTGCCAGTTGCTGGAAGTAATGACTGGTGGTGCGGCCACAACCGGGGCAGGCGACCACCGCCGGGGTGAAGTGACGCAGTTCCATTGATTGCAACAGCTGCTGGGCAACCCGCACTTCCTGCGTACGGTCACCGCCGGGATCCGGTGTCAACGAGATCCGGATGGTATCGCCGATACCTTCCTGTAGCAGCACGGCCAGTGCGGCCGATGAAGCCACGATGCCGCGCGAACCCATACCGGCCTCGGTCAGACCCAGGTGCAGGGCGTAGTCACAGCGCGCAGCCAGTTGCCGATATACGGTTACAAGGTCCTGCACGCCACTCAGCTTGGCCGACAGGATAATGTGATCGCGACCAAGACCGATGGCCTCGGCCCGGGCGGCACTTTCGAGTGCCGAGGCCACCATGATTTCGTGAATGACTTCCCGGCTGTCTTTCGGTTCGGTACATCTTGCGTTGTCATCCATCAACCGCGCCACCAGCGCCTGGTCGAGACTGCCCCAGTTGACGCCGATGCGTACCGGTTTGTCGTGGCGGCAGGCGGTCTCTATCATGGCGGTGAACTGCTCGTCACGTTTCTTGCCGCGGCCGACATTACCCGGGTTGATGCGGTACTTGGTCAGTGCCGTGGCACAGTCTGGCACTCCGGTCAGCAGTTTGTGGCCATTGAAATGGAAATCGCCAACCAGCGGCACGTCGACGCCGGCCTGCTGCAGGCGTTCGGCAATGTCGGGAACGGCGCGGGCGGCGACCTTGTTGTTGACGGTAATGCGCACCAGTTCGGAACCGGCACGTGCCAGGTCGATGATTTGCCTCGTCGTGGCTTCGACATCGGCGGTGTCAGTGTTGGTCATCGACTGCACCACGACCGGTGTGTTGCCACCGACAGTGACATTGCCAATATGAACGGCAACAGTCTGGTGTCGTGTGCGGTAATCGTCAGGGGTGCTGGACATGGCTGGAAAATCAGGCTGTTTCGATCAACAGGGCGGTAATGATAAAGCATTTACGGGCCTGGTACAGGGCAGACGGATAGTGTATTTCCCCTGCCGGACTTCTCAAGCCTGCAGCCTCCTGTCTGCAGCGATAAGGTAATAAAAACAAATATATACAATACCTTGAAAATTCTGTTGCAATCGAAAGATTACTGTATATACTTACAGTACCTGTATAGATAACCAGTACACATTATGCCCAAAGACACGCTCACCGACCGCCAGTCCGAGATACTGGACCTGATCCGGGGCCACATTGCAGACGAAGGTTGCCCGCCGACCCGTGCCGAGATTGCCAACGCACTCGGCTTTCGTTCCCCGAACGCCGCTGAGGACCATCTGCGCGCACTGGAACGCAAGGGTTATATCGAAATCATCGCCGGTTCATCACGGGGTATACGCCTCATGGATGACGATTTCGGGCTGCCGGTGGTGGGTCGTGTTGCTGCCGGCGAACCGATACTCGCCGAGCAGAATATCGAGGACCACGAGCAGATAGAGGCCGGGCTGTTCCAGCCACGCGCTGACTACCTGTTGCGTGTGCGCGGTAACAGCATGAAGGACATCGGTATTCTCGATGGTGACCTGCTGGCCGTACACAGCACGCCACATGCAGAGAGCGGCCAGGTCGTGGTGGCGCGTATTGATGATGACGTTACCGTCAAGCGTTTCCGGCAGCGCGGCTCCATAGTGCGGCTACTGCCGGAAAACCCGGACTATGAACCCATTCGTATTGATCTTAAAGAACAGTCATTCGTTATCGAGGGGCTGGCCGTTGGTATCCTGAGAAAGGAGATTTGATCATGAATACAGCAGCAAAATTGCACCATCTGAATGCGCGTGACAACAGGAACAGGCGTGGTCCTGCAGCGGTAATCTCTACCGGAATTGAGGCACTGGATTCGCTGTTACCGATGGGTGGCTGGCCGAAACACGGACTGGTGGAAATCAACGTCCAGGGTGTTTATTACGACCCGATGGACGTACTGTTGCCGGCACTGGCCGGGCTCAGCCACGAAGGGCGCTGGCTGGCGATGGTGACGCCACCATACTATGCCCGTGTGCGTATCAATACTGACACGCAGATGGATACCTCGAATGTCCTGCAGATCAACCCGCACAAGGGACGCAGTGGCTTGTGGACGCTGGAGTCCCTGCTGCGTGCCGGGCACTGCCGCGTGGTGATGGCGTGGCCGGGGTGTCGGACCGAACTGATGGAGATGCGGCTGGCGCGTGCCGCAACACTTGGCCGTTCCCTCGGTGTTCTTTTCCGTTACGGTGAACCGGGACCCTGTTTGTCAGGTTGTGCCGTGCGTTTATCCGTGGAGCGCACCCTGTCAGGCCAAGCGGTGTACCTGGTGGATAACGATGGCCGGAAAGAGTCAGGTACCGAACTGCCGTAGGTACTTTCAGGTTGCCTCACCGGCGCGCACAGCATCCTTGTATTCCTGGTAGATGCGGATCATGCGTGCCCACAGGGTTCCGGGTGTGCCATCATTGATCGTCCTGTCATCCAGCAGCGTGACCGGTGAAATTTCACGAGTGGAACTGGTTAGCCAGATTTCATCGGCATTGTCCAGGTCTTCAAGGGTGATATCGGCCTCACGGAACGGGATGCCATGATTGGCGGCAAGTTCAAGAATGAGATCGCGGGTAATACCGGGCAGCAGTGACGGGCCTTTCGGTGGTGTGATGAGTAGCCCGTGTCTGACGATAAACAGGTTGCTGGCCGCACCCTCGGTGGCGAGTCCATCCTTGATGAGGACCGCCTCGGCTGCCTGCGCATCAACTGCCTGCTGGCGTAGCAGCACGTTGGGTAATAACGTGATGGCCTTGACGTTGCAATAGTCCCAGCGAATATCGTCCAGCGTGATAGCATGGATACCCTGTTCGTTGTCTATATCACAACCGCTACTCATCGGCGAGGTCATGATGAAAACAGTTGCTGCAACACCGGCCGGAAAGGCATGGTCGCGTTTGGCGGCAATACCCCGGGTCACTTGCAGGTAAACCGAACAATCACCACCGTCGTTGCGTTCTACAACCTGTTCCAGCAATACACGCCAGTCATCGTCAGTCATCGGGTTGCCGATACGGATGGCGTTGAGACTGTTGGCGAGTCGTTTCAGGTGATGGGCAAGGCGAAACAGCTTGCCGCCGTAGACAGGGATAACCTCGTAGACACCGTCACCAAACAGGAAGCCACGGTCCATCACAGGGACGCGGGCTTCGTCGAGTGGCAGGAACTCGCCATTCAGGTAGGCGGTGGACATCAAAACCGGGCAGGTTACGAACGGTTCAGGACACGTTACTCGAAATACAGCATGGCTTCGTCCATGATGCGTTGCCAGAACGATCCTTCCTCAATGCTTTGCAGGGCAACGAGCTTTTGCTCGGCAATGACATCATTGCCGAGACGTACCAGTACCGTTCCCAGGGCCTGTCCGGCGGTGACCGGGGCAGTAATGCGGTTGTCTACCGACATGGAGGCGTCCAGCGACTTGTACTGGCCGCGAGGGATGGTGGCATACAAGGTCTTGTCCAGACCAAGCTGTAACGACTCGGTTGCACCTTTCCAGACACGTGTGGTGGTCAGCGCCGTGCCGGTATCGTAAAGCTTGTGTGTTTCAAAGAAGCGGAAGCCGTAGTTCAGCAAGGCCTGGCTGGCCTCGGCACGGGCATTCTCGCTTTTGGTGCCGAGTACGACGGCGATCAAACGCATGCCGTCTTTTTTTGCCGAGGTGACCAGGCAATAACCGGCGGAATCCGTGTGGCCGGTCTTGATGCCATCAACACCGTCATCGCGCCACAACAGCTTGTTACGGTTGTACTGCGTGATGTCGTTCCAGGTAAATTCCTTCTGCGAGTACCACTGGTAATATTCCGGGAACTCGTGAATCAGAATCCTGGCCAGGTGCGCGATATCCCGCGCACTCATATAGTGGTCCTTGTCAGGCAGGCCGGTTGAGTTGACGAAATGACTGCCGCCAAGTCCGAGTTCCTCTGCGTGGCGATTCATCAGTGCAGCAAAGGTCTCCTCGCTGCCGGCAATGTACTCGGCCAGTGCCATGGTCGCGTCATTGCCTGACTGGATGATCATGCCCTTGAGCAGGTTTTCCACCGAGACCTGATTGCCAACCTCGATGAACATGCGCGAGCCGGGTGTTCGCCAGGCCTTTTCGCTGATGGTCACCATGTCGGTCAGTGCGATATTGCCGCTGCCCAGTTCCTTGAAGACGGTATAGGCCGTCATCAGTTTGGTAATGCTGGCCGGTTCCACTGACTGGTCCAAACCCTGCTCGGCGAGTACGCGTTTGCTGTGAGAGTCCTGGATAATGAAGGCCTTGGCGCCGGTGGCCGGGGGCTTCGGAATGGGTAGCGGCGCAGCCACCAGAATGTGTGGAATGATTAATAAAATCAATAAGAGATAATGTGATAGTGGGCGCGGCATGGTGATCCTGTTCAAGGTTCGGTAAATGGAAACTGTGTGCATTGTCCGTATGTCACGGACACTTTGCAACGGCCAGCCGGCAGGCGCGGCCGGGGTCATCAGTCAATAATGACCTGGGTGTCGCTGATGCCCTGCGAGACCAGGGTGTTGGCGATATGATCAGCTTCTTCGACGGACGTCAGGGGTCCGATCCGGACGCGGTACAGTGTCCCGGATCTGCCATTCCCCTCGATGATCTTCACGTTGTCGATGTCGGTGGATTGCAGCCGGTTGCGCAGGTGGTCGGCATTGCTGCGCTGACTGAAGGCACCGACCTGCAAATACAGTATCGCGTCCTTGCGGATTGCCGGTTTACTCGCAGTACGGGTAGATGCCGGTTGTGATGGTTGTGCCGGGGTGGACGGATCGATGGCTTCGACCTCCACCAGCCCGGTGCCGTATTCGAGAATACCGAGTTTGGCCGCGGCAACATAGGACAGGTCGATGATACGGTTGTTGTGGAACGGGCCGCGGTCGTTGATCTTGACGATTACGGCACGGCCATTGCGCAGGTTGGTGACACGGGCATAGGTCGGCAGCGGCAGGGTGCGGTGCGCGGCGGTCATTTTGTAAAGATCATAGGTTTCGCCGCTGGAGGCGCGTTTGCCATGGAACTTGCTGCCATACCAGGACGCGATGCCCTGTTCCTTGTAGCCCTTGCTGCCCGGCAGGGTGTAGTAACGCTTGCCAAGCACGACATAGGATGCCGGATTACCGTATTTGCTGTGTGGCTCCACTTTCGGCACGGCGTTGGTCACGTCCGAGATGTCGCGGGGCTCCGGTGGCGCATAGTCACTGCTATCAACTGTGCTGGTCGAACTGCAGCCGCTGATCAGCAGCAGTAGCAGCAGTCCGGCAAGCAGCGTGTTACGGGTCCTGGTCATTACTTGCCTGTTGATGCTGCTGTTCGCGGCTGGTGCGGATCTCTTCGCTAAGCTGGTAGACTGCCATGGCATACAACGGACTGTGGTTGTAGCGTGTGATGACATAGAAATTGTTCATTGACAGCCAGTATTCCCTGGCGTCGGTGTTGATCAGCCTGATGAGTGCTGCCTGTGTGTCAGCAGGTAGCGGTTTTGCCGGTGTAATCCCCAGTTGCTGCAGTTCTGCGACCGTGGCAGCCGGCTTGTAGCCCTGCTCCAGTACCGCGTTGTAACCGTTGCCTTCGACGGTGGCGCGGCTGGTTACCGTTTTGCCAAGCTCCCAGCCATGCTTGTGCAGGTAATTGGCGACACTACCGATGATGTCGTCAGGGCTGTCCCACAGGTCACGTATGCCATCGCCGTCAAAGTCGACGGCAAAGCTGCGGTAACTGCTGGGAATAAATTGCCCGTAACCCATGGCGCCGGCATAGGAGCCGGTCGTCGCCAGCAGGTCGATATCTTCCTCGCGCGCGAGGATCAGGTATTGCGCCAGTTCCCCGCGGAAGAACTCGCCGCGTGGCGGGTAATCGAAGGCCAGCGTCGAAAGGGCATCCAGCACGCGGTGTGAGCCGGTATTGCCGCCATAACGGGTCTCGACCCCGATAATGGCGACAATGACCTGGGCATCGACACCGAATGTTTCCTCGGCCTGTTGCAGGATTTTTTCATTGGCGTCCCAGAAGGCCACACCGCCATTGATACGGCTCCGGGTCAGGAATATCTTGCGGTACGCGCTCCACTCGAGGCGTTTCTCGGCCGGCTTGCGCATCAGTTCGAGGATATCCTCGCGGCGTTCCGCCTGGCTGAAGAGGGTGCTCAGCTGGTCCCTGTCGAAGGCATGCTCCGCAACCATCTCGTCGATGAATGCCTGTACGTCCGGGTTTGCGGCGTAGCCGGTGGCATCCGTGGCGGCGATGGTCTTGGTGCAGGCGGGGAGTGCGCAGAACAATGCGCCGAGGAAACAACCGGTCTTCAGAAAGCTTCGCAGCATGTCATCAGGCTCCTAGTGTGGTGTAACGGATAACGTGTACGTATCAGCGAGACGAGAAGCCGTTAGCTGCAAGGCGCGTCTCGCAGGGAATGGCGTGCCCTTTACAAGAG
>JBDLJX010000086.1:0-11216 GCA_039714155.1 Pseudomonadota bacterium
CATTGCCTGCTGTGTATCACAACCCCCAGGAGCGACCTCACACTGGTCGCATAGAGACGACTATGGAACGTTCACTCATTCGCAAGGAAGTCCTTCCGTGCGATAACCTGCACCAGGATATCAAGGGCAACTGCGGGCAGTGTCATACTGAGGAAAGCTGGGTGCCTGCCACATTCGATCACGATGAATACTTCCGTTTCGACAGGGAGCACACCACGAAATGCCGTACCTGTCATATAAACAACGACTACAGCAACTACACTTGCTACGGTTGCCATGAGCACTCACGTTCCAATATCCGGGAAGAGCATGTTGAGGAAGGGATCCACGACTATGAAAACTGCGAAGAGTGCCATCGCAGCGGCGATGAAGATGATGATTAGAAACTCACAGCTATACTCACAACAAGCACGCATTACAGGAGCACTGCCATGACCGACCTCAAAACCTATTCTGTCTGGGACGCCAGCGTCCGCTGGTTTCACTGGATCAACTTGCTGTGCGTGCTCGGACTGATCGCCGTGGGTGTGGTCATCCTCAACGCCAAGGTGCTCGGCGTGCCCAGCGATGGGAAAATCCTGCTGAAGACCGTGCACGTCTGGATCGGTTATGTGTTTGCGCTGAACCTGTCATGGCGTCTGGTCTGGGCCTTTATCGGCGGGCCGCATGCACGCTGGCGGGCGATCCTGCCCGGTGGGCGTGGCTACATGAATGAGGTACGCAGTTACATCGCCGATTCCAGGGCCGGCCGGCCGCGCCAGTATCTCGGGCACAATCCGCTTGGACGTATCGCGGTTACTCTCTTGCTGCTCCTGTTGCTGACACAGGCTATCACGGGGCTGGTACTGGCGGGCACGGATCTGTTCTACCCGCCCATTGGTTCCTGGATTGCTGGCTGGGTGGCCAACCCCGGGGTCGATCCGGCAACGCTCGTGCCCTACGCGAAGGAGATGTATGAAGAGACCGCCTACGAGGCGATGCGCGCCTTCCGCAAACCCTTTATCACCATTCATTACTACGGCTTCTATGTGTTGATCGGCTTTGCTGTGGTTCATATCCTGGCAGTCGTCGTGACGGAGTTGCGTGAAGGCGGCAATCTGATATCCGCGATGTTTTCGGGCAAGAAGGTACTGAGCGGACCACCAGCGGATCGGACGAATACCGATTAAGGGTCGGCAACCCGGTAAGTGCGGGTTGCAGGTATGCACAAACACTATGCGAGTTAACCCTGGAGCAAGCATCGTATTGGTTGCGGCGGTGCTGGCGATGTCGGCGGTCAGGGCTTCCGATATAGACCTGCACTGGTTGTGGGACGACCGTTGTGTTGCCTGTCATGGGCATGCCGGTGATTTCAGTCGCAGGTTTCTCAGTGTTTCCGCTGGCGAGTTGCAAGGACCGCATCACGTCAACGATCTCCGCCTGTTTTTGCACAACCATTACCTCGCAGGTAACGAGGTCGATGCGGTCTATAATATGTTGCTTGCACAGGCAAACAATCAGGCAAGGTTTAAGGGCGAGTGCGTTAGTTGCCACGACGCCGCCGCCAAATTTGTGCGCAATTCACTGGAGCTTCGCGACGGTGTGCTCTACAGTCGTAACTCTGGACGCCCGGTCAGCCGTTTCCTTGGCCATCATATGGAGCTGAATCCAGATGACGTCGAGTTCTTTATAAATCTTCTGATGCGTGTCGCCCATGAAGTCTATCGGCCATAATCCTGCCTTGCACTCAATGAGAAAAAAGGATGGATTTATTTTCTAATGGTGTGACTGTTTGAATGGCCGAGTTTAGCGTGCGTTGTGCTCAGGCAGCTTTTCTTGGTTGGTACAAGTCCCGCCTGGAAAAAAATGCTCCAGCCGGAAGCAATCGGAGCAGTCATTGAGGTAATGCGTGATCAGGCCATCATCACCAACCACAACGACACCTTTGTGTCGGTCATCAATACGAAAAACCACAAGTGGGTGCGAAATGTTGATGTGGCCGATACTGCCTCATCCAGCTACAAGTCGCAGGCCCATACCTCGGGGGTCATCCTGGATATGCAGTACTTCTACAGCGCGGCAAGCCATGACGGCGTGTTCTACCGGATCAATCTGGATACCTGGGTTGTGGACAAGACACTGCCTGTAGACGCGAACCTGTTAATGGGCAGCTTCATCTGGAATGGCGACGGGATGAATATGTAGGGCGATGTTCAGTCCTGCAGCAACGGGGTGAAGAACCCGGCGCCGAATGCAATGGCGTCCTGCAGGTTGAACACGCTGGTGTTTTCGGTATCACCTGGTTCTTTCAGTTAAGGGGTAAAGCATCTGCATTATCCCAGCCTCAGGCATGCCTCGGTACCGCCGCCAGCTCGGGGTTGAAGGGTGATTTCCCACCCCTGGGCGATACAGAGCTGCTGAACGATCGCCAAACCGAGGCCGCTGCCTCCCGTGTCCATGCTGCGTGAGTTTTCCAGTCGGAAGAAAGGTCGGAAGACCGCATTCTGCATTCCGTCCGGAATGCCGGGGCCCCGGTCGAGAATTCTTATCACGGGAACAATGTCCTCCTCTGTCAGTCTCACTACGACAGGATTGCCGTTACCGTAACGAATGGCATTGGCCAGCAGATTGTCAAGAATCCGCTTGAGAACCTGTACAGGGATGGGCCAGCGCAAGCTTATATCTGGTTCCCAGTCGATTTGTGACGCATCTTGCCGGAAGCTGGAAACCACTTCTGAAATTACCCGGGAAATCTCCAGCTCCTGCAGTGCATCGTGCTTTTCGACACCGCGCGCCAAAAGCAGTGTTTCGTTCAGTAGGCGATCCATTTCCGCAACATCGTCTGTTAGCTCTGCGACAAGCTCATCGTCTTGTATATCCGGCAGCAGCTCAAGGGCCAGGCTGATCCTTGTCAGAGGCGTGCGCAGATCGTGTGAGACACCCGCAAGCAGCGTGGTGCGGTTTTCCAGCAATTCTTCCACCTCCCGGGACATCTTGTTGAAGTTTCTGGCCAGCACCGCGAGCTCATCGGGGCCTGTCTCGGGTAGTGATAGCTGCGTTTCCCCTCTTCCGATAGCCGTTGTCGCTTCAGAAAGTGCTGCCAGGGGTTTGCTCATTCGCAATGCCAGGGTAAGGGCGGTGATCAAGGCCAGTATCAGGACGGCGACGGAGATGGTTAAGAGTGCAATAGGCATATGAGCACCGATTCTCTCTTTTGGAAAGCCAAAGCGAAGCAGTTTGTCAGCCATTGGAATGTCGACCCAGAGCCATGATTCATGGTCCGGCAGGTAACCCACCGACACCGGCTGGCCGATGCGTTTATCAATGGCCTCGTTGAGGATGGACAGATAAGGATAGCCCGGGTCTGACAGGGGAGAAAGAGGCGAGGAAGATAAGAGCTTCAGCTGGTGTGTATCGAGCAACTCATGCTCAAGATCTGGTCGGGCCTCTGGAGGGAGTTCAACCCAGGTCTGTGCAGAGAGAATCAACAGCGCTGCCAGGTCTTCACCTGACTGCTTTCCTACCGGTATCAGAACATAATAGGCAATCGAGGCCAGTGTGATTGCAACCAATAACAGTGAGGTAGCCATCAGGGTGATGGTTGTGCGGAAAAAAAGCGAATTGGGCCGGCGCATTGATAACCGCTATCCCTGGGTGGATCCATTTGGGCTGAAACGATACCCTTTGCCCCATACCGTATGGATAAATTGAGGGGCAGATGGCTTTTTCTCGATCTTGCTGCGTAAACGGGTGATCCGAACATCGATACTGCGGTCAAACGGATCACGGATACCCCCGCTGAGCTTATCCATTAGCTGGTCACGGGTTAAGACCCTGTTCGGATTCTGTGCAAGTACAGCAAGCAACTCCATTTCACCGGTGGTCAGCGCTATCCTGTTCCCGCTGTGCAGCAATTCCATGCCGGTGATATTGAGCGTGAAATCGCCAAACCGGATCAACTTGTCCGCTAGTAAGCCACTCTCCTCGGCAGGTGCTGCTCCGCGTCGCAATACCGCCCTGATCCTCGCCAACAGTTCACGGGGGTTAAAGGGTTTGGGCAGGTAGTCGTCTGCCCCCATCTCCAGCCCGACAATTCTGTCGACCTCTTCTCCCCGTGCCGTGAGCATGATTATTGGCGTATTGCCTTCGGCTTTGATTTTTCGGGTCAAAGATAATCCATCCTCACCGGGAAGCATCAGATCCAGAATAATCATGTCTGGCTGATTGCTCTGGAGCCATTGATCCATGCCCTTGCCGTCGCTGACGGCAGCGGTTTGGTAGCCCTGTTCAGTTAAATAGCGGGTAAGAAGGCGACGTATCCCAGGATCGTCATCAACGACCAGGATCAGCGATGTTGAGTTGTCATGATCTGCACCCATCTGCCACCTGTATTTTATTGCTGTAACAATTTGTAACAATCTCGATCCGGACGGAAATAATTGTGAAACAGCTCGCTCTCATAATGTGCAGCATGGATTGAGTGTGCAGTGACTGGCGTTTCTACACAGTATCAAATCATCATGCGAACCCACAAGAGGAGAGTGTAGATGAAAAATTGTTTGAAGACAGTGGCAGGGGTTATGGTATTGACCGCAGGATCTATAAGTATCGAGGCGGCGGATTATGCAGATCTCGGTATCGATGAACTGATGCAGCAGCGTTCACAGGTTCGGGAGCTTGCACCTGAAGATCGTGAGAGTTATCGAACAGAGATGCAGAGCAGAATGCAGTCAATGAGCAGTGATGAGCGGGCCCTGTTCCGTGAGATGAACAACATGGGCGGACAAGGCGATGGTAGCGGTAAAATGAATCGCTATGGCCAGGGCAGTGGCAACGGCTCCGGTAATAAGCATCGCTATGGTCAGGGCAACAGCAATGGCTCAGGCAACATGCATCGCTACGGCCAGGGTGACAGCCAGGGGTATGGAAGTGGCTACGGTTCACGCCAGGGCGGTGGTAATGGTGGTGGCAGACGTAATCGATAATGACAAGAGAGACACCGATGACATCATCTCAAACTAAAAGACCGATGGGAACCTTGATTGTAACTGCAGTTGCAATTGTATTCGGGTTGCTGACAATCAAAGCCGGCGGGGCTGTCCTGTTCATCGGTGGGGAATATCGGCAGCAGGCAGGTAACTATGTCCCGTTTGTGCTCTGGTTCAATTTCCTGGCGGGATTTGTCTACCTGGTTGCCGGAGTCGGTCTTTGGAAGCAACAACGATGGGCGGCATGGCTTGCCATCATGATCGTTGCCGCTTCCGTGTCGGTATTTGTGCTGCTTGGCCTCCATATCAATAGCGGTGGAAGCTATGAGATGCGCACGGTAATTGCCATGGTGGCACGTTGTTTAATCTGGACGGCTATCGCGATCTTTTCTTACTGGACAATGCTGCGAAAACACAGGGGGTGATGGTGTGCATAAACATCAACAAATAATTACGGCCGAGCGTGTCAGCAGCAGATCCTTCATGAGAAGGTAGCGCAGGAAAAGTTGCCTTCGATAACAGGACTGGCCAAGTGCTGGTATTCAGACGAAAATTGGCATTCCGTCAAGGACAGGGGGACGGTTGCTCGCCACTGTCTTGCAGGGGTTTGTCAGGGTAGGCGGGATTGAGGAGACAAAGCGATAATGATGATTAAGAGAGTCTCACGCTACCTGTTAGTCGCGCTGATTATTTTTGTGCTGCTGGCTGTTGGTTATCTGGTGATCGTCAAGCGCCCGTTGTCGGTTGAAGGCATTGAGATGGAACATGACGTGCCGGTGCAAGTGTTCGGACTGGGGACCGTGGAGGCCCGTATTCTCTCCAAAGTTGGCTTCGAGGTCGACGGCATGCTGGTCGAGCTTGCGGTCGATCATGGCGAGCGGGTTAAACAGGACACAGTGCTGGCGAGGTTGCACAGCGCCGAACAACAGGTTCGTGTCACCAAGGCGCAAGCCAATGTCACCCAGGCCGAAGCGGCGCTCCGGAAAGACGAGGCCACACTGGTGCGCAGTCGGGCGATTCTCAAGCAACGCCAGCAAACCAATCGTCGGCAGCAGGCCCTGGCCAAACAAAAAGCCGCGTCACAGGAAGTCGTCGATGAAGCACATATGAATGAAGTGGTTGCAGCGGCAAATGTTACCGTGACCGAGAGTGAAATCGCCGTCGCACGAGCCAACCTGCAGGACGCGCATGCCCAATTGACGCTGGAAACAACGATACTGGATCATTACACCCTGTATGCGCCTTACAATGGCGTCGTGATCAAACGCCACAAAGAGCTCGGTACCGTACTCAATCCCGGCGAACCACTGTTTACCCTGGTCGATCCGGCTTCGGTATGGGCGCTCGCCTATGTGGACGAGGCCCGGGCCGGGCACCTGCAGCTTGGGCAGCCGGCCGAGGTGCGGTTACGATCCCGCCCGAATGAGCCCTTGCTGGCACACGTGGTACGCATCGATATCGAAAGTGACCGCGTGAGTGAGGAACGCCGCGTGTATGTCAAATGTGATCAGTGCCCGACAGACTTTCATCTCGGCGAGCAGGTCGAGGTGTTCATTACCGTGGCGACGTTGCCGGAAGCGCTGCTGGTTCCGGAGGTCGCGGTGGATCTGTACGACGGTGTCGAAGGGACCGTATGGACGGTAGAGGAGGGCGCGTTGCAACAGCGCAAGGTCCGGTTTGGCCATCGCACCCTCGACGGACGCCTGGAGATTACTGGCGGGCTTGTGCAAGACGCCCGGGTGTTGGCCAAGTGGCCGCCAGGGCTGCGAGCAGGTCGCACGGCGCAACTCATTGCCAGTGAGTCGCCATGAACCTGGCCTTCCGTGACATTCGCCATTCGCTCGGGCGTTTTTTATTGACCTGTTTGGGTCTCAGTTTGCTGCTCGGCGTGGTGCTGTCGATGATTGGAATTTACCGCGGTCTGGTCGACGATGCACTGGTACTCGCACGTAGCCCTGGTGTGGACCTGTGGGTGGTGGAGTCGGGTACGCGTGGTCCTTTTGCCGAGTCCTCCCGCATCCCGGGTGATATCCGCGAGGCCATTGCTCGCATGCACGGGGTGGTTGCGGCGGGTGCCGTGACCTATCAAAGCGTTGAGGCGCAACAGGCGCATGGCAAGCTGCGCCTCTACGTCGTTGGTTACGAGCCAGGTCGGCCTGGCGGCCCGCGGCACCTCGTCTCCGGACGTCCCATTACACGCAGCCATTACGAAATGATCGCTGATCAGCGCACCGGCTTGCGTCTTGGCGAACGCCTCCGTTTGGGGCGCGATACCTTTACCGTGGTGGGACTCACCGACGGTCAAGTTGCCTCCGGTGGTGACCCGGTCGTTTATATTACGCTGCTCGATTCACAGATTTTGCAGTTTGAGCTGGCGCCAGCGGCTGTCCGGCGTGAACAGGCGCGCGGTATGGCCGTCGGGTACACGGATACCGTGAATGTAGTACTGGCCCGGGTCGCTTCTCAGGTGCAAGCGGATAAGGTGGTGGATCAGGTTACGCACTGGAAGCATCTGTCCGCCATGACCCAGGCTGGTCAGGAAGAGATTCTGATCCGCTCGGTGGTGGCGCAGGCGCGCAAACAAATCGGCTTGTTTACCGGGATTCTGTTGATGGTCTCGGCCGTGATCATCGCACTCATTGTCTACACCATGACCATGGACAAGCTGCGCGTGATCGCAACACTCAAACTGATCGGTGCTCCGGATCGCACTATCATTGGACTGATCGTGCAACAGGCCCTCGCCATGGGCGTTATCGGCTTTGCTGTCGGGGCGCTGCTGATCAGTCAATTCAAGGACTATTTTCCACGCCGGGTGATTCTGCAACCGCAGGACGGTCTGGTGCTGGCATTGATCGTAATCGTCGTTTGTGTACTCGCCAGTGGTCTCGGTGTGCGCCTGGCGCTCAAGGTCGATCCGGCCACGGCGTTGGGAGGCTGACCCGATGCAATCCAGCGTCATTCCTGTGCGCACCGAGAGCCCGCCTGCGCCCCTCGTCAAATTGCGTGGCATCTCGAAACACTTTGGAGAAGGCGAGACGCGTGTTGATGCACTGCGTGACATTACGCTTGAGGTGCAGCCGGGCAAAGTAATCGGATTGCTCGGGCCAAGTGGCTCCGGCAAGAGTACGCTGCTCAATGTGATCGGCTGTATTGTCGAGCCCAGCAATGGCCGAATGCAGCTCGACGGTGAGGCGGTCTATGACGACCGCTGGTTGCGCCCCGACCTGCGGCAGCTACGTCTGGAGAAGATTGGCTTCATCTTTCAGTTCCACAACTTGCTGCCGTTCCTGAACAGTCTGGAGAATGTGGCAGTGGTACTGAGGTTGGCTAAGCGTAACCGCAAGGAGACCAATGAACGTGCAATGGAATTGCTCGATTATCTTGAAGTTGGTCACCGTGCGAATGCTTCTGTGTCGCATCTCTCCGGTGGCGAGGCACAGCGCGTCGCCATCGCCCGCGCGCTCGCCAACCGCCCGCGTATCATTCTGGCTGACGAACCGACCGCGGCGCTCGACTCGCAGCGTGCACGCATTGTGATGGACCTGTTGCGCAAGGTGGCCAGTGAACAGCAGGCAGCCATTCTGGCGGTCACGCACGATGAAAAGGTCTATGATCGATTCGATCAGATCTTTCACTTGCGGGACGGGCACCTGGATGAGTGAACCCGCGCAGGCTTACTCTGTGGGTGGTGAATTACTATCAATGATGGCAAATGTGGACCCGAAGCCACTCAAGTAATCAGTACCGGACTTTTACGGGATTCGGTTATGCATGGTTATGCATTGTTGTGCAATTGGAGCAACGGGCGCCCCTGTTAATACAAAGTAAAACAACAAGATACAAACCAACAATGCCATTCATAATGCTGGGGTCGGTGGTTCAAGTCCACACGTAGCTACCATATTTTAAAAGACTTACGAAGTTTACCGTCTTTCAGTATTTCTTCTGTGGTGCAAATGTAGTGCGGCGTGCAGGCGTCCACAAAAGCATAGGCCACCCCGAAGGATGGCCAGTGCGTGTCCTTGCTTCCCTGTTAAGCGCCGTATTTAATTGGCCAGGGAGTTCAACATTAGGAACAGAAGCACAGCTATAAACGCCACAATAGCACCCATAAAGACTTTTATATCACCTTCCATTTTCGTCCCCTAATTATTATTTACTGACAGATACAATATATATGTAGCCAGTAGCTTTTAATATTGTCCATGAGTGCAGATGGACAAAAGTCTTACTCAGCGAATCGCAATCTCTTCAATCCACTCGCCGTGCATGCTGTTGATGCGCCGGTCTGGGATCTTCCTGCGACACGCCCTTATTGTTGCCCCGTTGCTGTCCTTGAATGGAGTCCTGGGCATTTCATTGTTCAGCCGCCTGTCACCAGGCTGTCTCTTATTCATCATATTCCTGGTCCCTCAGGATATGAATAGTCTTTGAAACGCTACCTCTTTCCTGTTGACAGGATATTGATATAGGTCAAATGAGGCACCCTCTCCCTGCCCAGCCAGATCGCTGACAGTTCCCGGCCTTGTGGCCTCGCTCGCATCGGGTGCAGGGAGAGTATTGATTAACCTGGGTCTGGGGTATGTAAGAATAAAGTTGTAAGAACAGGAACCGATCTTTTTACTTGCTTTTTACTTGCTCCTTACTCGCTTGTTACCGACTTCTTGCATGCTTCATTGGTATTATTACTACGTCGAGCCAAATCATGGATTGATTAGCTTGGTACAAACACGGCGGCCTTCGGGTCGCCGTTCTTTTGTTTGTGCATAGAAACACGCCATTCATAACTTGCTTGGTGTTTTTAGAATTCTCTGATTTACACGTCATTATTCTGACTTGCATCAATGCCGCCTGGATTGTTTTGTTGTATACATATTAAGTGTAGATAAACTCAAATTCATGGAAGAGGATAATGAAGTCTTATCTCAGAAATATTGTTTTTGTATGCGCCATGTCGATCTGTCTATCAATATCAGCGCATGCAACTAGCCAGCATTCACACGCAGATGAATATTGGCTAATAGGCTCCTTTCTAGCGAGTCTGATCGGGGTGATAATACTCGTAGGTGTCTTGCACCGTTAACGGCTGAATTATGCTTTTGTCATATCGTACCTCGGGTACGATGCGGATAAAAGAATACCCCGCCACAATGGGCGGGGCTCGTCACTCATTATCACCGTCATATTCCCAGCCTACCTCTTCGTAGTTATCCGGCTCGCCATCATCTACTGGACAGCACACAGGACTCCTGTCCTTCTTATAGCTGGTGAACGCATAGCGCGTACCGCAGGCATCGCAGGTTCTGGTGTCGGAATTGTTCATTCTGTTTTAATTGTTCGCTGTCCTTCCCGAAAATATGTACTGCCTGATTTTCTTGGCCTTTTTCAGGGGTGACGTCAATGTGGGACCCTCGGCCATCGTTGCGGCCGAAGAGGATCCAGAACCATGAAGCCCATTGTCTGTGCGCTGTTGGGGAGTTACGCAAGCTCGGCATCGATGTTGCTAAATCAACCGTGGAAAAGTACCGAGTGCGTTCCAGGAAGCCACCATCTCCGACGTGGAAGGTTTTTCTCAACAACCATGTCGGGGACTTGGTGTCTATCGATTTCTTCGTGGTGCCAACCGTGAGAAACAAGGTGCTGTTCGTTTTTGTGATTCTCGCACATCATCGACGCAGAGTTGTGTACTTCAATGTCACGGCGCACCCGACCGCCCAGTGGACCGGGCAGCAGATCATTGAAGCTTTTCCCTGGGATTCGGCACCAAAGTATCTGCTGCGGGATCGAGATGCTATTTATGGAAGCCGGTTCCAGAGGCGCGTCCAAAGCATGGGCATTGAAGAGGTACTCTCAGCGCCGCGAAGCCCCTGGCAGAATGCATTTGTCGAACGCGTGATTGGCAGTATCCGGCGGGATTGCCTGGATCATATCGTCGTGTTGAACAATCGTCATTTGAAACGAACCCTGACCAGCTATTTCACCTATTATCATTGTTGGCGAACACATTTGTCGCTGGGAATGGATAGTCCTGAATCGCGATCGGTGCAGCTGCCAGCAATTGGAAAGGCAGTACAATTTCAAGAGGTCGGTGGTTTGCATCACCATTATGAACGGGTGGCGGTGTGATAGTGTGTGATATGAGTTTTGGGAAGGACAAGCTGGGCCACCCTGTTGGGCGACATCTTCATGCCAGATAGCGAGTGAATTATGCAGATAACTCGTCAGCAAGGGCACGCAGCAATTTCG